>JAGHUU010000098.1 GCA_018064695.1 Candidatus Blautia equi
ATTTACGAGATCCACTCCTTACGTAAACTTAGGCGCGAAGGCTCTCCTGAGCGTCTTAGTTGGAGTTAGGAGTTAGCTTGGAAATGCGTTGCCGGGTGTCCCTGCACAGGCACTTGTATCCCGGCGACGTCCGTCCATCCGTCCATCCGTCCATCCGTCCATCAAATAAACATCTTCTCATACTTCCGGAGCAACTTCCTCCGTCTCTGAAAATCCGGCATTTCCTTCTCCACGATCTTCCAGAACGCCGCGGAATGATCCATCACCCTCCTATGCGCCAGCTCATGCACCACCACATAATCCAGCACCTCCTCCGGCATCAGGACCAGCTTCCAGTTAAAATTCAGATTCCCGGCCGCCGAGCAGCTTCCCCACCGGGTCTTCTGCTCGCGAATCGTGATCCTTCCATAGGAAACCCCCATCCGCTCCGCAAAAAACGCCGCGCGCTGCGGAAAAATCACATGCGCCTTTTTGATCCCCTGCTTTCGCTCCGCATCCGTGATCACATGCGCACTTTCCCTCATCTGCTCCAGCTTCTCCTGATGCTTCAGGATCCACTCCCGGTGCTTCATCACAAAATCCTCGATCATAAAAACCGGCATGCGCTCCGGCGCCTTCACGATCACCATGCCCTCTTTTGAGATCTGCACAGCAATCGTCTTTCGCTTAGCCCGAATGATCTCATAAGAGATCCCATTGCACTTACGAATCCGCTCCGCCATAAAATCAGCCCTTTATGCTTTCTTCAGTCCGTCAATAATAGAGAACAGCTCATCCACCATCTCTCTGGTAGTAGCCCAGCTGGTAGCAAAACGAACAACAGAGTGAGTCTCATCATACGGCTCCCAGTACTCGTATCCTACCTGCTCCTTTAACTGCTCCATCTCAGCATTCTCCAGCACAATAAACTGCTGATTGGTAGGAGAATCCAGATACAGCTTATAGCCTCTCTTCACAAACTCAGCCTTCAGATAATCTGCCAGCTCAATAGCGCCCCTTGCGATCTTAAAATACAGATCATCCGTAAACAGGGTATCAAACTGAACGCCAAGAAGTCTTCCCTTTGCAGTCATAGCGCCATGCTGTTTGGTAATGGTAAGGAAATGCTTAGGCGCATTGCCTTTAGGGAATACCACAGCCTCACCGCAGAGAGCACCAACCTTGGTTCCGCCAATATAAAAACAGTCACAAAGGCGCGCAATATCCTGAATAGTCACGTCTGTACTGGAGCTGCAAAGGCCGTATCCCAGACGGGCACCATACAGAAACAGCGGGATCTGATACTTATTGGTAACAGCAGAAATAGCCTCCAGCTCAGCCCTGGTATAAAGAGTGCCGTACTCTGTAGGATGAGAAATATAAACCATACCAGGGAAAACCATATGCTCATGAGATGGATCATTCCAGAACTTAGCCAGGAAAGCCTCCAGCTCCTGCGGGCACATCTTGCCCTGATGCTGCGGAACGGTCATAACCTTATGTCCGGTGTACTCAACGGCACCGGCCTCATGAACATTGATATGTCCGGTCTCAACCGCAACCACACCCTCATACGCAGCCAGATAAGCCGCGATCACGGTGGAGTTGGTCTGAGTTCCGCCTGCAAGGAAATAGATCTCAGCGTCTGGAGCGTCACAGGCCTTGCGGATCTTCTCCTTTGCGCTCTCACAATAATGGTCATTGCCATAACCCGGCAGCTGCTCACGGTTGGTTCTCACAAAAGCCTCAAGGATCGCCTCATGCGCACCTTCCAGATAATCACATGCAAATAATAACATTTCTTCTATACCTCTCTGATCAAAAATAAGATAGTGCTCTTCACTAAGAACCGATTATATACCAAAAAGAGCAGCCTGTAAACAACCCAGACTGCTCTTTCATACATAGTATTCGTGACTGATTTACTGCACTTCCTCAGGAATGATGATGGCAGCTGCGATGTAAGCCCATACGCCTGCACCGCCAAAGCATGTGAGGATGGCCCATCCAAGACGAACCACGGTAGGATCGATACCGAAATAATCAGCGATTCCTCCGCACACACCACAAAGCATTCTCTGTTCACCTGTTGCTCTGAATAATTTCTTACCGTTCATGATCTTCTCCTCCTGTATATCTCATAATAATTATTTAAAATCTATCTCAATCTCTCCCATACCGCAGGAAAGCTCGATATCCTTTTTGCTTCCGTTCTGGATCACTTCACGGTCCGCTATGGAAGCGTGGGTGTTATTGCCGATCTTGATAGAGCCAAGACCGCATTGCAGTGTATAATTATAATCCTTCTCGCTGCCTGTAAGTGCCAGATTCATCTCTCCCAAACCGCAGTCACCGGTGAGCTTCTGTGCGTCAATGGACTTCATGCTGATCTCACCTGCGCCAACCTGGAGAACCGCTGTGTCTGCAGTAACTTTCTTCTTACTGTTCACCTCTCCGGCTCCGATGGTGATCTCCAGATAATCCGCTGCGATCTCATCCATGATGTCCACCTCTCCGGCGTCCACCTCGATCTTTAACTGCTCCAGCTTCAGATTGTCGGGATAATAAACAGTGACCTCGTCCCCGCCGACTTTTCTGGTACTTTCGATCTTCATAAAATCATCGCCGGAGGAAACCTTTACATATTTAGAATTCTCATCATCCACCTTCACCTGGATCTCTTTTCCGGAGTAAGCTTTCATGCGGAGTTCTCCGGCTTTCAGATCGATCTCCAGATTCTTCATGTCGGAAACCTCGTAGGTGCTGATGCCGTTATGATGGCTGCCGCTCTGGGTCTTCATGCTGCCGGCATACTCCTCGTAATCTCCCTCCTCATGTTCAAAGAGGTCGTTGATTGGACGGTCACCCAGAATCACTTCCTCCACCTCGGAAAAGTCTCTGATGTGGAAGATCCGGCTGCCCATGTTATTGAGGAAAGCAGCCTCGGAAAATCTGGCGCCCAGTGTTACGCCTGCGATCATCAGTCCAAGCCCCAGAACCACCAGTGCTGCGGCGATTCCAAGCATCCATTTTGAAAATTTTTTCATCTCGCTGCACGCTCCTTTCTGTGGGCAAAGCTGCTCACGCGGTTTGTGATAAAAGCAAAGATCTTAGGAAGCCATTTGCCTGCCAGACTTACCATAAGCACCAGACTGGCCAGTCCAAGTGCTCCAATCAGACATCCGACACCGATGGTCAGAATGCCAAGCGGCAGGGAAGCAAAGCATAACGGAATGCCGGCCACGATGCAGGCGATGCCGCCCACCAGCAGTCCAATGGATGCTGCGCCGAGGGCAAATACTACCAGGAACGGAAGAAGTACAATGGTGACGATGACACCAATGACTCCGCTGAAGATTCCCTTGATGAGGGGTGCCAGAAAGATCAGTGCGATGATAGCAAGAATGACTTTGCTGTTGTTTTTACTGTATCTGACCTCCGGAAGCTGCTCAAGCTTTGGTTCCCGGACATCCTCGTATCCTGTCTCGGAGTATTCTGCATACTCTTCGTTGCTCTCCTCCAGGTTGGCACGGATCTGTGCTGCCACCTTTTCAGGAGTGCCAAGCTTGGCAATGACGGCCTGTTCCTCTCCCGGGCCTGCCTCCTCAAAATAACTTTCAAAGAAAAGAATCGCATCCTGACGTTCCTGTTCCGGGATCTCAGATAAAAGATCGATGAGCTTGCCCATGAACTGTTCTCTTGTCATAATGAACTGCCTCCTTCAAACATCCTTGTAATTTTGGAGGAATAACTCTTCCACTCCATACGGTACAGGTTCAGCTGGGCGCTGCCCTTTTCCGTAAGCTTGTAATAGCGCCGGTTTCTGCCGGCGAATGCAAGATCGTATGTTTCCAGACATTCGTCCTTCTGAAGCCTTCGGAGCACCGGATAGAGTGTGGACTCCGAGACATCCAAAATGGTGCGGACATCCTGTGTGATCTTGTAACCGTAGGTTCCATCCTTCTCCCTGGAGATTGCCGCCAGAACGATGGCATCCAGGAGCGTTGCACCTGTATTAAAAACCATTGACCCACTTCCTTTTATAATATTATATGAATCAGATATATTGTTCTGTGAGTAATACTATAC
>JAGHUU010000150.1 GCA_018064695.1 Candidatus Blautia equi
CCATTGAAAATATCGGGAATTCCGGATAAAACTGAGATTCCGGAGCATTTCTCCATCAATATCGATAAGAGCTCCCAGTTCCTGAGCGCACTTATGATCGCTGCAGGCACTTTTGGAAAAAACGCGGTCATCGATGTGGTTGGCTCCCATGGCCTCAGCTATGTGGACCTCACAGCGGAGATGATCCGAAGCTTTGGCGTGAGCGTTGTAAAAGAAGAGTCAGATGGGCAGGTGAGATACCTCTTTGACGGAAAAGAAGCCTACCGGCCGCTTAATTATCAGGTGGAGCCGGATATGTCCGCAGCGGCATATTTCTACGCTATGGCAGCAGTCCTTGGAACCGAAGTGGCGGTTCACGGCGTGACTGCCGATATGCTGCAGGGCGATACAGAATTTTTTAAAGTATTAGAGAAAATGGGCTGTGAGCTCAGCGAAAAAGAGAATAAAGAGATCGCAGTGAAAGGCCCGGAGGCGGGACTTCTCCGCGGAAACTTTACCATAGATATGTCCGCCTTCTCCGATCAGGCACTTACCCTTGCAGCCATTGCACCGTTTGCCGACGGTCCCATCTCTATAGAAGGAATCGGACACATCAGACTGCAGGAATGCGACAGGATCCATGCCATCACCTCAAACCTTCGTGCCCTTGGCATAAAGACAGAGGAGAAGGAAGACGCAGTCACCATCTATCCGGGAACACCGGCCGGATGCGACATTGAAACCTTTGAAGACCACCGGGTGGCCATGTCCTTTGCACTTACAGGCCTTAGAACAGAGGGCGTACGCATTCTGAACCCGGATTGCTGCAGAAAGACCTTTGCAGAGTACTTCCAGGCTACGGAAGCGCTCTGGAACTGAAATAGAACCACCAGAAAAAAGGATTGAGAGAAAGTTATGTTAAAAGTATTTCTTGCCGAAGATGAAATTATCATGCGCGACGGCATCAAGCGAAATATCAGATGGGAGGAAGAGGGCTTTGAGTTTGCCGGGGAAGCCAGCGACGGAGAACTGGCCTATCCTATGATCCTAAAGACAAAACCGGATATCCTCATCACCGATATCAAGATGCCTTTTATGGACGGCCTTGAGCTGAGCCGCCTTGTAAAACAGCAGCTTCCGGATATCAAGATCATTATCCTGAGCGGATACGGCGATTTTGAGTTTGCCAGAGAGAGCATTTCCATCGGCGTTACAGATTATCTGCTGAAGCCTATCTCCGCAGCTCAGCTTTTAGAGACCATCAAAAAAGTGGAGAAGATCATCCTTGAGGAGCAGGAACAGAAACGCTACCTCATGGAGTTTGAGCGTGAGCGCCAGGAGGACCGCCGCATTGCCCGCCAGAAATTCTTTGGAAAGCTGGTATCCGGTCAGATGTCCGTATCTACAGCCCTTAATGAGGGAAAAGCCGTTGGCATGGAGCTGCTGGCAGACCAGTATAACATTATGCTCTTCCAGGTATTTCAGGATAATGCCCTGGAAGGCTATTCCGAGGATGTCAACCAGGTTACAGAGGCCATCGAGAACTTTACGGAAAATGCAGAGGAGCTCATCCCAATTGAGCTTGGACTGGATGGATGGGCCTTTATCATAAAAGAGACAGGGGAGAAGAGCCTTGCAGCCCTTGAGGAGGAGCTCTCTGAAAGGCTGACAGGCATTGTGAAGGGCAGCAGCGGAAAGGTGCATTACTTTGGCGCGCTGGGACAGTCCGTAAACCGTCTTGGCGAAATGTCCAGATGCTATGAGTACGCTAACCAGGTATATGCCCTCCGCTATCTCAATGACCCTGACCAGATCCTCTCCTACCAGAAGGTGGAGGAGAAGAAGAGTCAGCATGAGAGCCTGACCTTAAGCGACCTGAATGTGAACAGCCTGAACCGTAAGATCGTGGAGAAATTCCTGAAAACAGGTCTGGAGCGAGAGGTGGATCTTTTTATAACCGAGTATTTCCAGAGTATCGGAGAAAATAATATCGAATCCCTTCTGTTCCGTCAGTACGTGGTGATGGATATCTACTTTGCGGCAGCTTCCGTGGTGGAGGAGCTTGGCTACCCATCCGACACACTGGTAAACACCTGCGGAGACATTCATGGCATGGCAAAGGAGATCACCTCCGTTGCCGGCAGCAAAGCCTATATTAAAAAGATCATAAGTGCTGTGATCAGCCTCCGTGAGAATCAGACAGGACAGAAGTATTCCTCTCTTTTAAGAGATGCAGAGCTCTTTATTGAACAGAACTATTTCAACGAGAATATTTCCCTGAATATGGTTGCGGCCAGTGTAAACTTAAGCCCAAGCCATTTCAGTACTATTTTCAGCCAGAAGACAGGCCGTACCTTTATTGAGTACCTGACCTATGTGCGCATGGAGAAAGCAAAAGAGCTTTTAAGAAGCACCAGCCTCCGATCCTCCGAGATCGCCTTTGAGGTTGGATATAAAGATCCTCATTATTTCAGCTATCTCTTTAAGAAAACACAGGAGTGTACGCCTCGTGAATTCCGTGCACGAGAGTAAAAAGGGCTATGAAAGATTTTTTTTATAAAGGTTCTTCCTTAAGAAAAAGGCTGAACTTCCTGCTGGTGATCTGCCTGGTACCGCTGGCAGTCATCACTTTGTATCTGGCTTATCTGGCAGGTCACTTTTCTGAGAGCTACAACGATGTTGTAAATACCATTTCAACCATCAATAAGTACAATCTGGAGTTTAAAGAGGACATCGATTATATCTTATATGTAATCGTAGCCAACTCGGAGCGTGCCGATGAGCTGGTGGATGTGGACCGCCCTCATAAGCTGATCAAAAATGCCAGAAGAGATTTCACTGCCCTTCGGGACGAGGCGGATTCCGACACTGCCAGAAACCATGCAGACGGAATCTTAAAAGGGCTGGATACCCTGGAGCAGCAGATCCTTGAGATCGAGGATGATTCCAGGATCAGCGGCAATTATGACCTGAATATGGAAAGACTGGACCTGAATATCCGCGTCATGACGGAGCTTCTTCAGGAACAGATCCAGAAATATATCTATTTTGAGACCACCAATCTGGAGCAGATCCGTGAGAGAATCCAGACGGAAGCCTATGTGACCATCGGCTTTGCCGTGGCGCTTTTTGTGGTGATCATGGTGGTGGCTTTCATTGTGAGCCACAGGATCGTAGCCAGCATCACGGAGCCTATTGAGGAGCTCTGCTATGCGGCCCGCACGGCGGGAAGCGGTGACTTCACCGTCCGTACCACCAGCGACAGCGACGATGAGCTGGATGAGCTGAACCACACCTTCAACCACATGCTGGAGCGTATTGGAACACTGGTGGAAAATGCCCGCATAGAGCAGATGAACCTGCGAAACATGGAGCTTAAGGTTCTGCAGGAGCAGATCAATCCCCATTTCTTATATAACACCCTGGATGCCATTATCTGGCTGGCTGAGGCCGGTGAGAAGGATCAGGTTGTAAAGATGGTAAGTGCCCTCTCTGTTTTCTTCCGCACCTCGCTTGGAAAAGGCAAGGATTTTGTGGAGGTTGCCGCAGAGCAGCGCCATATTGAGAGCTATCTGGAGATCCAGCAGTTCCGCTACAGAGATATTCTGCAATACGAGATCGATATCCCAGCCGAAGTACATCTGTATCAGATCCTGAAGCTTACCCTTCAGCCTCTGGTGGAAAATGCCATCTATCACGGCATCAAAAATAAACGCGGCGGCGGTCATGTCCGCATTACCGGAGAGAAGGAGGGTGAAGATCTGATCTTCCGTGTATGGGACAACGGTCCCGGTATCGATGAGGAGCGCCTCTCCCATATCCGCCAGTTCCTGGCAGGAGAGAAAAAAGAACTGGAGGGAACCTCATCCGGCTTTGGTCTTTATAATGTCAACCAGCGAATCCAGTTAAATTACGGCCCTTCCTACGGCATCTCCATTAAGAGTGTTTACAAAGAGTGGACAGAGGTCTCCGTCCGCATCCCTGCCCGTATGAATGGGGAAGCTGAAATGAAAAAATGAAAGATTCAGGTAGAAAAATGATAGATAAAACGCCTGTATTCTTTTGGTAAAACGATTAATATACGAAAAAAATCCTCTTTTTGCGAAAATTTGTCCCCCTTTGCTCAGGTGGGGTAAGAGAAGAGGAGAAATTATTAAAAATAATCCAAAAGGATTTCTGTAGATATGGTCCTCCCGATAAGGTATAGTATAACCACGATCCGGTGTTGAATTCCGGAAAACTATATTTTATCAGGAGGATTTTTACTATGAACAAGAAAATCTTTTCTGCAGCTCTTTCCGCTGCAATGATCGGAACTATGGCAATGGGCGCTATGACCGCACAGGCTGAGGACGGCCCAGTTGTAATCGGTTTTGCACAGGTTGGACATGAGTCTGACTGGAGAACCGCTTCCACCAAATCCGCACAGGATGTTTTCTCCGCAGAGAACGGCTATGACCTTCAGTTCGTAGACTGTGACAACGACTCCGCAGTACAGATCGAGGCAGTTCGCGGCTTCATCGAGCAGGACGTTGATTACATCATCATCGACCCAATCGTATCTACCGGATGGGCTACCGTACTTGACGAGTGCGAAGAGGCTGGAATCCCAGTAGTAGTTATCGACCGTACTATCGACGACTCCGACAAATATGTAGCATGGGTTGGCTCCAACTTCAAGACCGAGGGTCTTGCAGCAGGCGAGTGGCTGAAAGCTTACGCTGAGGCTAAAGGCATCACCGAGATCAACGCACTTGTAATCGAGGGATCCACCGGAGCATCCGCAACAATCGGACGTACCGACGGTTTCAAAGAGATCGCTGACAGAGAAGGATGGAACATCATCGCTTCCCAGTCCGGTGACTTCACTCAGGATGGTGGACAGGAAGTTATGGAGTCCTACTGCAAATCCTATGAAGGACAGTTCAATGTAGTTGTTTGCCAGAACGATAACGAGGCATTTGGTGCTATGGACGCTATGAAAGCAGCCGGCGTTTCCTACGGTGTAGACGGCGACGTTATCCTCATCTCCTTCGATGCTTGTACCGCAGGTCTTGAGTTCGTTAAATCCGGCGACATCACTGCAGACTTCGAGTGTAACCCACTTGCAGCTCCTACAGTAGAGGAAGTTCTTGCAGCATTCTCCAACGATGAGGAAGTTCCTGCAGAAGTTTACATGCCAGAGCACTGGTTCGCACTTGAGGATGCTGTAGTAGCATTCCAGATCGACGGCGTTGATCAGGAAATGACCATCGTTGACGATGCAGTTATCGAGGCTCAGTATTAATTCGAATCAAAACGAATAACAAAGCTTAATAAAGATATTTAAAGAAGGGGGAGACTTTTTTAAGTCTCCCCCATCTGCTAAGAAGAACAACACGGAAAGGGGAAAAGGTGATGGAAAATAACGTAGTTCTTACAATGCGTGGTATTACTATGACTTTCCCTGGAGTCAGAGCACTGGACAATGTGGACTTTACCTTAAGAAAAGGCGAGATCCACGCTCTCATGGGGGAGAACGGTGCAGGAAAATCCACCCTGATCAAATGTCTGACCGGTATCAATGCTTTTGAGGCCGGTGAAATTCATGTAGAGGGAATCCAGGGCCCAGTGGTCAACCACTCCACTTTAGACGCACAGAAAAAAGGTATATCCACCGTATATCAGGAAGTAAACCTCTGCCCGAACTTAAGCGTGGCAGAAAATCTTTTTATTGGCCGCGAGCCAAAGACGAAATTCGGAACCATCGACTGGAAAGCGATGGTAAAAAGATCCAAAGAGATCATGGCCGGTCTGGACATGAATATTGATGTTACACAGAACCTGGAAGAGTATTCCCTGGCTCTGCAGCAGATGATAGCCATTGCACGTGCAGTGGATATGGACTGTAAGGTTCTGATCCTTGACGAACCTACATCCTCTCTGGATGACAATGAAGTAGAAAAATTGTTTGGTTTAATGAGATCCTTAAGGGATAAGGGCGTAGGTATCATCTTCGTTACCCATTTCCTGGAGCAGGTATATGCAGTCTGTGACCGCATCACCGTTCTTCGAAACGGACAGCTGGTAGGCGAGTATCCAATTGCCGAGCTCCCACGAGTAAAACTGGTAGCAGCCATGATGGGTAAAGATTTTGATGACCTGGCTTCTATCAAGTCCGATGAATCCCCTGTATTCTCTGACGAGGATCTCCTGATCGATGCCAAGGGCATGAGCCACCGCGGCACCATCAAACCATTTGATCTTGAGATACATAAAGGCGAGGTCGTAGGTCTTACCGGCCTTCTGGGATCCGGACGAAGCGAGCTGGCCCGCGTTATTTACGGTGCTGATAAGAATCAGACCGGTACCTTAAAAGTAAAAGGTAAAGAGGTTAAGATCAATAACCCGATCGATGCCATGAACCTTGGTATGGGACTTCTCCCGGATGACCGTAAGGCAGAGGGTATCATCGCCGATCTTTCCGTAAGAGAGAATATCATCCTTGCCCTTCAGGCAAAACGAGGCATTTTCAGTCTTCTTTCCATGAAAGAGCAGAATGCCCTGGCTGATAAATTTATTGATATGCTGCAGATCAAGACCGCCAGCCGCGAGACTCTGATCCGTCAGCTCTCCGGTGGTAACCAGCAGAAGGTTATCCTTGGAAGATGGCTCGCCACCAATCCGGAATTCCTGATCCTGGATGAGCCTACCCGTGGTATCGATATCGGTACCAAAACTGAGATCCAGAAACTTGTGCTCCAGCTTGCAAAAGAGGGCAAGGGCGTGATCTTTATCTCCTCCGAGATCGAGGAGATGCTCCGTACCTGCTCCAAGATGGCTGTCCTTCGTGACGGTGCCAAGGTTGGAGAGATCACAGAGAACCTGACTCAGGAAACTGTTATGAAAGCGATCGCAGGAGGTGACCAGAATGAATAAGATGAAAAAAATTACATCTATGCCGTTATTCCTGCCTATCTTCTGTATGCTTCTGGTTATGGCGGCAAACATCGTTTACGATATTTCCTGCGGCAACTTTGCACTGAACTTCTTCTCCATCTCCGTTCGTAACGGCGTACTTTACGGACGACTGATCGATATCTTAAACCGTGGAAGCGAGATCGCTATCCTGGCCATCGGTATGACCCTGGTAGTATCCGCATCCGCAGGAACCGATATCTCCGTAGGTTCTGTAATGGCTCTTTCCGCATCCATGTGCTGTATGATCCTTGCAGGTTACGGAAATGCATCTGTAAATGAGCTTGCCAACCCACTGCTTCTTGGCGTGCTTGGCGGTATTCTCATCGGCTGTGTCTGCGGTGCCTTCAACGGTTTCCTGGTGGCGTACTTAAGTGTACAGCCCATGGTGGCTACGCTGATCCTTTTCTCCGCAGCCCGCGCAATCGGTCTTCTTCTCTGCAACAACCTGATCGTTTATGTACGAGTTGATTCCTTTAAGATGTTCGGCGGCTATTTAGGATTCCTTCCTACCCCTATTGTGATCGCAGCAGTCTGCATCGTGATCGCCATGATCGTTCTGAAAAAGACCGCTCTTGGCCTTTATGTACAGAGCGTTGGTATCAACAAGAAGGCATCCCGTATTGCAGGCCTTAATTCCGCAAGATTTATTTTCCTCTGCTATGTGGTATGCGGTCTCTGCGCAGGCATTGCGGGAATCGTTGGCGCATCCCGAATCAGCTCCGCAGACTCCAACAACATTGGTCTGAACTACGAGCTGGATGCCATCCTCTCCGTAGCACTTGGCGGAAACAGCCTTGGCGGCGGTAAGTTCCGTCTGGCAGGTTCCATCATCGGTGCTTATACCATTCAGGCTATCACCACCACACTGTATGCACTTGGCGTTTCCTCTGACGTGGCTCCTGTTTACAAGGCCATCATCGTTATCATCATCGTAACTGTTCAGGCTCCGCCGTTTAAAGCATATCTGGCGAGAAGATCTGCCAAGAAAGCTCTTGCAAAAGGAGGTGCTGCAGCATGAAAAAGAAAATAAACAGCAATACACTGCTTCTTCTTATCACTATCGCACTGTTTCTTGTAATGTATGCAGCAGGCTGCATCATCTACAAAGACAAAGGTTTCACCCATCTTCAGACCTTCCTGAATATCTTTATCAACAACTCCGGTCTGCTCTGCGTAGCAGCAGGTATGACCTGCGTTATGCTCACCGGCGGTATTGATATTTCCGTAGGCGCGCTGATCGCTATGGACTGTATGTTCCTCTCCGTAGGTATGGAGCGCTGGGAGATGAACGCGCTGGTTCTCTGCGCACTGGTTCTGATCATCGGTATCGTGTTCGGTCTGGTTCAGGGCTTCTGTGTGGCGTATCTGAATATCCAGCCGTTTATCGTAACCATGGCCGGCATGTTCTTTGCCCGTGGTATGACAGCTGTGATCTGTACCGATCAGGTGTCTATTACCAAGAATGAGTTCTTTGTAAAACTGGCAAATGCCAAGATCAATATCCCATTTGGCGCATATACCAACAGAAAAGGCGTTCTGCAGATCCCGTTCGTTCGTTATCCTGTAATGATCGCCCTCATCGTGATTATAGTGATCTTCCTCATGCTCCGCTATACCAAATTCGGCCGCAGCCTTTACGCAGTAGGCGGCAGCGAGACCTCCGCTTCCATGATGGGTCTTGATGTGAAGAAGACCAAATTAAAAGCATATATGCTTTCCTCTTTTGTATGCTCCATCGGCGGTATCTGCTTCTGTCTGAATACCATGTCCGGCAGTGTTCGTCAGGCACTGGGACTTGAGATGGATGCTATTTCCTCCGCAGTCATCGGCGGAACTCTTCTTACCGGTGGTGTGGGAAATGTAATTGGAACCTTGTTTGGTGTAATGATAAATGGTACAATATCTACACTGGTAAAAACCAACGGAAAACTGTTAAGTTCCTGGTCCAACATCGCTGTTGCAGCGCTCCTGTGCTTCTTCATCGTGCTCCAGAGTGTATTTGCAAAACTGAAGGACAGAAACAAATAAGATCCGTCTGCAGTCAGAAACTAGAATGTATATGAGGTGTAAGAAAAATGAGCGACATGAAAAATCTGATCGAGGCCGGCAAAGCCGTACTTGGTCTGGAATTTGGTTCCACACGTATCAAAGCAGTTCTGATCGATGAGGCACATAACCCTATCGCATCCGGAAGCCATGAATGGGAAAACCGTCTGGAGAACGGAATCTGGACCTACTCCCTTGAGGATATCTGGACAGGTCTGCAGGATTGCTACAGCGATCTGAAAAAAGACGTAAAAGAAAAATACGGCATCGAGCTTACAAAGATCGGCGCTATCGGATTCAGTGCTATGATGCACGGATATATGGCATTTGACAAAGCAGGCGAGCTTCTGGTTCCTTTCCGTACCTGGAGAAACGGTATCACCGGCGAGGCAGCTGCCAAACTGACTGAGCTCTTCAACTACAACATTCCTCAGAGATGGAGCATTGCTCATCTCTATCAGGCAATCTTAAACGGCGAGGCTCATGTTCCGGAGATCACCTACTTCACCACACTTGCAGGTTACATCCACTGGAAACTCACCGGAGAGAAAGTACTCGGTGTAGGCGATGCTTCCGGTATGTTCCCAATCGACCCTGAGACAAAGAATTACGATGCCGTTATGATGGAGAAATTCCAGGCACTCATCGATGAGAAAAACTATGCATGGAAATTTGCAGATATCCTTCCAAAGGTTCTGGTTGCAGGCGAGAATGCCGGCTGCCTGACTGCAGAAGGTGCTAAGCTTCTTGACGTGAGCGGCGCACTTGAGGCAGGCTGCCCAATCGCTCCTCCTGAAGGTGATGCAGGTACCGGTATGGCTGCTACCAACAGCGTGGCTCAGAGAACCGGCAACGTATCCGCAGGTACCTCCATCTTTGGTATGGTAGTTCAGGAAGTGAACCTGAAAAACGTATATGAGGAGATCGACCTTGTAACAACTCCTGACGGAAGCCTTGTAGGTATGGTTCATGCAAACAACTGTACCTCCGATCTGAACGCATGGGTAGGTCTTTTCAAACAGTGTCTGGAGAGCTTCGGCGTGAAAGTAAGCGGCGATGAGCTCTACGGTACTTTATACCGCAAAGCCCTTGAGGGCGATGCTGACTGCGGCGGCCTTCTTTCCTACGGATTCCTCTCCGGAGAGAACATTGCAAAAGTAGACGAAGGAGACCAATGTTCGTTCGCACTCCTAAGAGTAACTTCAACCTGGCTAACTTCATGAGATCCCACCTCTTCACCGCACTTGGTGCTCTGAAGGTTGGTATGGATATCCTTCTGAAGAAAGAGAACGTAAAGATCGATACCATCTTTGGTCACGGCGGACTCTTCAAGACCCAGGGCGTAGGACAGAACTTCCTGGCAGCAGCTATCCAGGCTCCTGTATCCGTTATGGAGACAGCAGGAGAGGGCGGCCCATGGGGTATGGCTCTTCTGGCAGCATATATGCTTCGCGGCGCTGAGGGCGAGACTCTTCAGGACTATCTGAACAACAAGGTATTCGGCGAGAACGAGGCCATCACCGTAGCACCTGATGAGAAGGATGTTGCAGGTATGGAAGCATTTATCGAGAGATATAAGAAAGGCATCCCTGTAGAGCAGGCAGCCGGAAAATATCTGGATTGATAAAAAGCAATAGTTTAGAATAAGTAATAGTTTATAATGAGGCTGCGGTACAGGTGATATCTGCTCCGCAGCCTTTCAACATTCAGGCAGGATGGACATAAGAATGCGAAAAACAACATACCTGCTGCCACTTCTTGGAATACTGCTTTTATCCGGATGCGGAACGGCAGGAGGAACGGCGGAAGGCAGCGGAGAAAACCCGGCAGCCGGCGGGGACCTGATCACTGTGGGCTATGCCCAGATAGGATCTGAGTCCGACTGGAGGATCGCCAACACACAGTCCTTCAAGGATGAATTTACAGAGAAGAACGGTTATCTTCTTCTCTTTAAGGACGGTCAGCAGAAGCAGGAAAACCAGGTAAAGGCAGTGCGGGATTTTATCCTTCGGGAAGTGGATTATATTATTCTGGATCCTGTGGTGGAGAGCGGATGGGAGAGCGCCCTTGAAGAAGCCAGAAGCGCAGGCATCCCTGTGATCCTCACAGACCGTTTTGTAAATGTGGAAGATACAGATCTTTACACCTGCTGGGTAGGCAGCGACTTCCATGAGGAGGGCAGAAAAGCCGGACTCTGGCTGGAGCAATACCTGAAGGAGCAGGGCAGAGATGAGGATGAGATCCATATGGTGACCCTTCAGGGAACCATGGGCTCCTCCGCCCAGATAGGCAGAACAGAGGGTTTTGGAGAGATCCTCTCCGAACATGAAAACTGGGATATGATGGCCTACGAGAGCGGGGATTTCACCCTGACCAAGGGGCAGGAGGTCATGAAGGAGCTCCTGGGGCAATATGATGACATCGAGGTCATCATCTGCGAGAATGATAATATGGCCTTTGGTGCACTGAAAGCACTTGAGGAAGATGAGACTTATAAG
Source organism: Candidatus Blautia equi (assembly GCA_018064695.1). Lineage (GTDB taxonomy): Bacteria > Bacillota > Clostridia > Lachnospirales > Lachnospiraceae > Blautia_A > Blautia_A equi. The sequence goes on from JAGHUU010000150.1 coordinate 11,484, forward strand.
GGCAGAGAAGATACACTGATCATTCTCTCCTTTGATGCTGTGCGTTCTGCTCTTGAGATGGTGCAGGGCGGCCAGATCAACGCTGTTTTCGAGTGCAATCCGCTTCTGGGACCGGAGATATCCGATATCATTAAAACTCTGGAAAAGGGCGAGAAGGTGGATAAGATCCGCTATATCGATGAGACCTATTTTGATCAGAGCATGGATCTGGAAACCATTTTGAAAACAAGAACTTATTAACTCAGAAACTATTAAATCAGTACTTACTGATCCGGGCAGACGGGTCGTGAAATAAAAATTTTAAGAAGAGGTGCAACTATGTTAGAAGAACTGAAAAAAGCAGTCTATGAGGCAAATATGGAACTGCCAAAGAGAAAACTGATCACCTACACATGGGGAAATGTAAGCGGAAGAGATCCTGAGACAGGATACTTTGTAATCAAACCAAGCGGTGTAGATTACGACAAGCTGACTCCGGATGACATGGTAGTAATGGACCTTGACGGAAACAAGATCGAGGGCAAATACAAACCATCCTCCGATACCCCTACCCACGCAGAGCTTTACAGAAAATATCCTGAGATGGGCGGCGTAGTTCATACCCATTCCCCGCAGGCTACCGCATGGGCACAGGCAGGCCGCAGCATTCCGCTTTACGGAACCACCCACGCAGACTACTTCTTCGGCTCCATTCCATGCGCAAGAAGCCTGACTGCTGAGGAGATCGGCGGAGAGTATGAGAAAAATACCGGTCTTGTAATCATTGAGACCTTTGAAAAGGCTGAGATGAATCCTATGTACACCCCTGCAGTTCTCTGCACAAACCACGGTGTATTCACCTGGGGAAAAGATGCGGCAGAAGCAGTTCATAACGCAGTAGTAGTGGAGGAGGTTGCCAAAATGGCTACCCTCACCGAGCAGATCAATCCTGATGTAAAACCTGCTCCTGATACCATCCGCGACAAACATTTCTACCGCAAACACGGTGCAAATGCATATTACGGACAGAACTGATGGGGAAACCCTGATGCAGGTTAAATAATAAACAGTTTTTCTTGCTAAACTGAGCAATAATTCATAATAACTGGATAGACCGCAGATATTTTTTTGTGTATAATAGAAAACACCATGGGGTGTCTGAGGACAGCCCAAGTATGCATAATTATAAAAGGAGAAAACCATGAACACATTAGAACTTCAGAAAATGGCTGTAGAGGTTCGTAAAGGTATCGTTTCTGCTGTTCATGCTGCTAAAGCAGGACATCCAGGTGGATCCCTTTCCGCTGCAGACGTATTTACGTATCTCTATTTTGAAGAGATGAACATTGATCCTGAGAATCCAAAAGATCCTAACCGTGATCGTTTCGTACTTTCCAAAGGACACACTGCTCCAGGACTTTACTCTGCACTTGCACACAGAGGATATTTCCCAGTAGAAGATCTCCTGACCCTTCGTCATCTTGGATCTCATCTTCAGGGACATCCATGTGTACAGCACACTCCTGGTATCGATATGTCCAGCGGTTCTCTTGGACAGGGAATCTCCGCAGCAGTAGGTATGGCTCTTTCCGCTAAACTTTCCAACGACGACTACCGTGTATACACCCTTCTGGGTGATGGCGAGATCCAGGAAGGTCAGGTTTGGGAGGCTGCTATGTTCGCAGGCCACAGAAAACTGGATAACCTTGTAGTGATCGTAGATAACAACAACCTTCAGATCGACGGTGCTATCTCCGATGTCTGCAGCCCATACCCAATTGATAAAAAATTCGAAGCATTCAATTTCCATGTAATCAACGTAGCTGATGGAAATGATATGGAACAGCTTGCAGCTGCATTTGCAGAGGCCAGAGCTACCAAGGGTGCTCCATCCGCAATCGTTATGAAGACCCTCAAGGGTAAAGGCGTATCCTTCATGGAGAACAAAGCCGGATGGCATGGAAAAGCTCCGAACGATGAGGAATATGCAATCGCAATGGAAGATCTGAAGAAAGTGGGTGACGCATTATGTCAGAAGTAAAGAAAGTCGCTACCAGACAGAGCTATGGTGAGGCTCTCGTAGAATTAGGAAAAGAACATGAGAACCTGGTTGTTTTAGACGCTGACTTAGCTGCTGCAACCCAGACCGGTAAATTCAAAGCTGTATTCCCTGAAAGACACATCGACTGTGGTATCGCTGAGTGCAACATGATGAGCATCGCGGCAGGTATTGCTTCCACCGGAAAAGTTCCATTTGCAAGTACCTTCGCTATGTTCGCAGCAGGACGTGCTTTTGAGCAGGTTCGTAACTCCATCGGATATCCACATCTGAACGTTAAGATCGGTGCTACCCACGCTGGTATCTCCGTAGGTGAGGACGGTGCTTCCCATCAGTGTAATGAGGACATCGCTCTTATGAGAACCATCCCTGGCATGACCATCATCAACCCATCCGATGATATCGAGGCTAAAGCTGCTGTTAAAGCTGCATATGAGATGGACGGTCCTGTATACCTTCGTTTCGGACGTCTTGCAGTTCCGGTAATCAACGACAATCCTGATTACAAATTTGAGATCGGAAAAGGTGTTACCCTGAAAGAGGGTACCGATGTAGCTATCATCGCTACCGGTCTTTGCGTAAACTCCGCTCTTGAGGCAGCTGAGAAGCTTGCTGCAGACGGCATCTCCGCAGAAGTAATCAACATCCATACCATCAAACCTCTTGATGAGGAGATCGTTCTTGCAGCTGCTAAGAAATGTGGAAAAGTTGTTACCGTAGAAGAGCACTCCGTAATCGGCGGTCTTGGAAGCGCAGTTTGTGACGTTCTTTCCGAGAAAGCTCCTACTCCTGTAAAGAAGATCGGTATGTACGACAAGTTCGGCGAGTCCGGTCCTGCAGTAGCTCTTCTTGCTAAATACAAACTGGACGGCCAGGGCGTATATGAGCAGGTTAAAGAGTACCTTGCATAATTCCTGAATTACGCTATTTTAAAGAGCATCGGCATTCGCCGGTGCTCTTTTTTACGCAATAAATAGTGAGTTTTCTGTTTGTATTGATTGCAATGAAAGTGTATTACTGTTATAATTGGTTAAACGTTTAATCTAAGTCTTTACGGAGGTTTTTATGGCTAAATTAGTGATTAATCCCGGCAATAAAAAGAGCAAAATTGAGAAGGAATTATACGGACATTTCTCTCCGAGCATCTGGGAAGATGTATCTATGAAGGTCTTTATGTAGGAGAGGATTCCCCTATTCCAAATAAGAACGGTATGCGTACTGATGTGGTGGAGGCTCTGAAGCAGATTCAGATTCCTGTTCTTCGCTGGCCGGGCGGATGCTTTGCAGATGAGTATCACTG
>JAGHUU010000211.1 GCA_018064695.1 Candidatus Blautia equi
GAAAATCGAAAGTTTCCTGAAAGCATACTATGAGGAGTGCGGAAGAAAATGAATCAGGAAGGGCATAATCATTATATCAGATACGTATATTAAAGGGAGTACAGTATGAAGATCACACTGTACTCCCTTACTTTTTGTCTTTTTTGAATGAAACATCCGGAACAGATCACTGTCCCTTATGTTTCATTTTTTTCTATTGCAGAAAAATCCGCAGGACGGACCCTCGTAGCTGTCTACCGGGTTTCCGAACATTTCGATCTGTGCAGCAGATACCTGGCCGGACTGGATCTGATTCCAGAAAGCGGCTACTTTCTGTACATAATCGGAAGCGAGAACCGGATTGGCGTGGGAAGCGAGGATCGTATCATATTCACCTTTAAGCTCTTCTAATTTCTGTAAGGAAGATGCAAACTGCCCCGGTCTTCTGTGAGGACCGAACATGAAGATCTGTCCACTCTGGACTGAGTCACCTGCAAACAGCTGGCGGTTTTCTGCATCCAGAACGGCAATGCTGCCCTTGGTATGCCCTGGGATGCCGATAATCTTAAGCATTCTGCCGCCAAGATCTATCTGATCCCCATCCTCCACAGGAATCAGCGTACCGGACAATTTTCCATTGAGACCGCAGTTTTCATAATCCGCTTTATGCATATAAAACTCAGAAAACCGGTTATTTCCGGCCACATGATCGCCGTCTCCATGAGTATTCAGAAGAAGCAGCGGAAGATCAGTGACCTGTTCAACCTCTTCACGAATCTTCATCCCACTGACCCCGGTATCGATCAGCAGCGCTTTCTCCTTTCCAATCAGCAGATAACAGTAAACAAAACCATCTTCTATCAGGTATGTGTTTTCATTCAATTTCTTCATTTCCACGATGAACCTCCTGTTTAAATTATCCTTATTTTATCATGGCTTCCGACATGGAAACAATGAAATAAAGAAAATATACATTGTGAAAAATGGACCTTCCGGTATCTTACTGCATTTGCCTGCGGGAATGCTGCTTTACTTGCTTTTGCATTCAAAAAGGTATACTATGTTAAAATGAGTGCTGTTTTCATTTCTTATAAGATAGGTATGTAATTCAGCATAGAAGCAGAGAGCAAGAAGCTTTTTTTAATCAATATTATACAATGAAGGATGAGGAATCAGGCATGTACGACAGATGGTCATTAAAAGTTTTATATGATAGTTATGAGGATGAGAAATTTCAGAGTGATCTGAAGAAAGTGGATGAGCTGAATGCCAGATATAATGAGCTGGCGGAGAGTTTGGGGCAAAAGAGTGAAGTGGAGACGATCAAAGAGATTCTTCTCCTTGAGGAGGAATATGAGGTCCTGGTTCACAGACTTTATGATTTCTGCGGTCTGGCCGGAGAAGCGGATACCACTGATGAGAATGCATCCTCTTACCTGGGCGTTCTGATGCAGAAGGCCAACGAGTCCACCCGCCCGGGAACCATTTTACAGAAATATATCGCAAAAGTAGAAAATATCGATGCCTGCATCGCACAGGATGCGCTTCTAAAAGAGTATGAGGACCGCCTCCACAGAATTCAGGCAGATGACAAATATATGTTAGGTGAAGATGTAGAGGAAGCCCTTTCCCGCATGGATATCAGCGGCGGCCAGGCATGGAGCAAGCTGCAGTCCTACCTGACTTCCAGCGTGAAGGTCATGTTCCGCGGCGAGGAGACCACCCTTCCCGGCATCCGAAATATGGCCTACGAGGCAGACCCGGCCGTTCGTAAAGAGGCTTATGAGGCAGAGCTTGCCTGCTACGAGCAGATCAAGGATTCTGTAGCCTTCGCCCTGAACAGCATCAAGATGCAGGATTGGAGCACCTGCCGCATGAGAGGACACAAATCCCCTCTGGATAAGGTACTCTATAATTCCAGAATGCAGAGAGCCACCCTGGAGGCACTGATGGAAGCCATGAAAGAATACATGCCAAACTTCCATGAGTATCTGAAAGCCAAAGCAGTTGCCCTGGGACACAAGAACGGCCTTCCATGGTACGACCTCTTTGCCCCAATGGGAAACAGCACAGAGAAATATTCCGTTGCGGATGCCAAAGCATTCCTTATGAAAGTATTCAATGACGTAAACCCACGCATGGCAGAGATCATCGACCGTGCCTTTGAGGAGGAGTGGATCGACTTCTTCCCAAGAAAAGGCAAAGTAGGAGGCGCCTTCTGCGCAGGACTTCTTGGTGAAAAGCAGTTCCGTATCCTCACAAACTTTGACGGATCCTTCAGCGATGTGGTGACCCTGGCCCATGAGCTGGGACACGGCTATCATGATTTCATGACCCACGACAACCGCCCGCTGAACATGGACTATTCCATGCCGGTGGCTGAGACCGCATCCACCTTCAACGAGAACGTAGTAAAAGGTTACGCACTGGATCATACACCGAATGATGACGAGAAACTGGCCATTCTTGAGGGCGAGCTCAGCGATGTGACCCAGATCATCTGTGATATTTATTCCAGATTCCTGTTTGAATCCAAAGTTGTGGATAACAGAGAGTCCAGCTTTATGTTTGCAGACAAGCTCTGTGAATACATGCTGGAGGCGCAGAAAGAAGCTTACGGAGATGGATTAGATCATGAGATTCTTCATCCATATATGTGGGTATGCAAGGGCCATTACTACAGTGCAGACCTTGGATTCTACAACTTCCCATATGCTTTCGGCGGCCTTTTTGCAAGAGGTCTTTACGCTAAATTCCGTCAGGAGGGCGCAGCTTTCCTGGAGAAATATAACCTCATGCTGAAGGAGACTCCTGTGAGAAGTGTGGAAGACGTGGCTAAGATCTGTGACATCGACCTTACAGATAAGGAATTCTGGCTTATGAGCCTTCATTCCTATGATGAGGACATTGCAGAGTTCAAACGCCTGACTGCAAAATAATCAGCGGGATTTTTCAGGAGAGAGAAATGCTTGAGAGAATTGACTATGTACTGAAAAACCAGAGTGTCTGGATCTATCGCTGCTACGGGGAAGGAACCATTGTGGAGCTTCCCGGTGTGATCCGGGGACTGCCTGTGGTGAACCTGGCGGATCACTGTTTTGCACAGGAGCCATCCTATCGATATAAGCCCCATGAGATCTACACCATCTACCGCGAGGAGTGGGAAGGCGATGGTGCAGGAGAAACGGAACACCGTCTGCAGGGCACAGCGGCTGCGCCGGAGTATCCGGTATTTACCAGCCAGATCGAGGAAGTGTACTTCCCGGAAAATCTGGTTGCCATCGAGGACTATGTCTTTTACGGCTGTCCGAACCTTCACATCATCCACATCCCCACAACCATGAGGCGCTTTGGCGGACAGTCCTTTGTGGCGACCCACCACATCAACTGTTTCTATTTTACAGTGGATAATGAAAGCGAGACACCATATATGCTGAAGGAAGTTTTAAAGGAACTTCCTGACAGGCTGGATATCATTTTTGAAAACAGGGCAGGGCAGAAGGTTTTTCAGATCCTCTATCTGGACTACTATGAGGAATCCAGAGAGAATACGCCGGCCCGCCTCTTTGACCTTGTCTTCCACGGAACCGGATATATGTACCGCCAGTGTTTCAACGGAAGAGAGATCGATTTTAAGAAGTTTGATGAGCAGTTCCATTTTGCGGTGGCGCAGGAATATATGCCTTATGTATTTCAGCTTGCCTACACCCGCCTGACCTATCCAAGAGGATTCAGCGAGGAGGCAAAAGAAGAGCATCTGGCATGGCTCCGTCTGGAGTATAAAGCCCTGAGCCGATGGATCTTTGATGAGCATAAAGAAGACCTCATCCGGACTCTTGGCGATTACGGATATTATACAGAGGACATCCTGAGCTGGTTCATGAACGTGGCCTCCGACAGAAAGAGTGCGGAGAACGTAAGCTACCTTATGGACTACCGCAGAACCCATTTTGGAGCTAAGAAGAAAAAGAAATACGAGTTTTAATAATTTTGATAATCAGAAAGGCAGGTGAAGACAATGACCGTAAATGAGCGTCTCTCGGAGCAGTTTGAGGCGGTGTCCTTAAGGATACTGACCAATGCCCGAAATGAGCTCTACATTACCATGCGATATCTGGATCTGGCCTTGTCTTCACTGAGGATTCAGATCACCACGGATTTAAAAGGCATCGGTACCGATGGCCTGTCCCTCTTTGTGCATCCCAAGATCCTGGCCGATCTTTATGAGCGGAACCGGCTGAAAGTAAACCGCGTGTATCTGCACTGCGTTTACCATTGCCTGTTCCGGCATTTGTTTAAAAAGACCAGACCGGACCCGGAACTGTGGCGCATCTCCTGCGACATGGCGGTGGAATCCATCATCGATTCCCTCTATGTGCGAAGCGTCCGCATGCCAAGAAGCCGAATCCGTCTGAACTGGTATGACATCCTGAAAAAAGAACTGAAGGTTCTCACAGCCGAGGGCATTTACCGTGTGCTCTCCAGGCGCCGCATGACAGAGTTTGAGCGCCGGCAGCTGCTGGAAGAATTCTGCATCGACGACCATTCCCTCTGGCCAAAACCGGAGCCACCTGGAAAAACTCCTAAGCCTGAAACAGAGCTTCTGGAAAAGAAGTGGCAGGACATCAGCGAGAAGACCCAGACGGAGATGGAAGCTTTTTCCAAAGAAGCCTCCCATGGGGACGGAGATCTGCTGGATGAGATGAAGGTGGAGAACCGGGAGCGCTATGATTACAAAGGCTTCCTGCGGAAGTTTGCCGTCATGAAGGAAGAGATGCAGATGGACATTGACACCTTTGATTATGTCTTCTACAGCTTTGGCCTTTCCATGTACGGAAACATGCCGCTTATAGAGCCGCAGGAATACAAAGAAGTCCATAAGATCCAGGAATTTGTCATCGTTATAGATGTGTCCATGTCCACCAGCGGAGAACTGGTGAAGACGTTCCTGGAACAGACCTACTCCGTGCTCACAGAGTCGGAGAGCTTCCTGAAAAAAGTGCATATCCGCATTATCCAGTGCGATGAGCGTGTGCAGGCAGATCAGAAGATCACCTGCCGGGAAGAACTGGACGATTACATGAAGCATTTTACATTGACCGGAAACGGCGGCACAGATTTCCGCCCGGCTTTTGATTATGTCAATGAATTGATAGACAGAAAAGAATTTCATTTCCTGAAGGGAATGATCTATTTTACAGACGGACTTGGAATCTATCCAAGGAGACGGCCAGCCTACGAAACCGCCTTTGTTTTCATGGAGGAGGATTACGAGGATGCCCAGGTACCGCCGTGGGCCATCAAGCTCATCATTGAAAAGGAACAGCTTGAGGAGGAAGCCGGACTCAGACCGGATTATCAGTTTGTCTGGGAGGAAGAACAGAAATGAATATTAAGAGAGCAAAAGACGAAATTAAACATGCCATATCCGCTTATCTGGAGAAGGATGAGTTTGGGGATTATCTGATCCCGGCCATCCGCCAGAGACCGATCCTTCTTATGGGACCTCCAGGTATCGGAAAGACCCAGATCATGGAGCAGATCGCAGGAGAGTGTGACCTGGCGCTGGTATCCTACACCATCACTCATCACACCAGACAGAGTGCCATTGGTCTGCCGTTTATCAAGGAAAAAGAATATGCCGGAAAAATGTATTCCGTCACCGAGTATACCATGAGCGAGATCATCGCTTCCGTATACGACACTATGGAAGCCTCCGGTAAAAAAGAGGGTATCCTTTTCATCGATGAGATCAACTGTGTTTCAGAGACACTGGCGCCTACCATGCTGCAGTTCCTGCAGTGCAAGAGCTTTGGCAACCAGAAGGTTCCGCAGGGATGGATCATTGTGGCAGCAGGCAACCCGCCGGAATATAACAAATCTGTCCGAGAGTTCGACGTGGTTACGCTGGACCGTGTAAAGGTGATCAATGTTGAGGCGGATTTTCCAATCTGGAAGGAATATGCATATCAGGTAGGTATTCACGGAAGTGTTATCTCTTATCTGGATGTTTATAAGGATAATTTCTACTGCATGGAGACCACAGTGGATGGCAAGCGTTTTGTCACCGCCCGTGGATGGCAGGATCTCTCTGAGATGATCTATGCCTATGAGAAGCTGGAGCTTCCAATGGATCAGGATGTAATGTATCAGTATCTCCAGCATCCGCGTGTAGCTAAGGATTTTGCCAACTATCTGGAGCTCTATTATAAATATCAGAATGACTATCAGATCGACGAGATTCTGCAGGGAACCATCCGCAAGGGCGCGCTGGATAAGCTGAAATTTGCTTCCTTTGATGAGCGCCTGGAGGTCGTAGGCCTTCTTCTGGCCCGCATGGGAGAGAATTTCCGCGAGAATGCAGCCAAAGAGAGCTGCACAGACCGCCTCTTCGAGTTCCTGAAGCAGTTTAAGAAACAGCTGGAGCGCGAAGATGCTGTGACTCCTGCACAGGTATTTACCGACCTTCTGGAATGCGAGAAACAGACCGTATCTGACCGCGCGGCAGCAGGTCAGAACGAGAAAGAACTGAAGATGCAGTACCGACGCTTCTTTGCAATTCTGGAGAAGTACGGAAAACTGCTTGCAGATGCCAAACCTGCTGACGGCGAGGACGCCTTCGAACTGGTTCGTGTCGAGTTCGAGAAAGAGACCGAGGCTCTGGAAGAGCACACCACCCTCACCTCAGAGCAGCTGGAATACGCTTTTGATTTCATGGAGGCAGCCTTCGGCGAAAGCCAGGAGATGGTAGTCTGGATCACCGAACTGGCCGTAAACTCCGACGCCATGAACTTCATCGAAGCCAACGAGTGCCCAAGATACTACATGTACAACAAGACCCTCCTCTTCGAGGACTCCCAGGCAGACATCCATCACGCACTGGAACAGATCAGGGAGGATATGATCAACGGATGATGAGTAGTGGGGCAGCCCATCAACAGATCTGATCACCTGTTTCTATGCGAAAGATATAGTAATTAAACATATAGTAATGTTGGTAAGGTGTCCGTTCTTTCGGACACCTTATTCTTTATCATAGGTACTATAGACAGCATAGAAAACAGGAGGTTCGAACTATGAAGGGATATGCAACTGCTGAAGGATATATGGGATATGTGGAAGGTAGATTTGTTCTGTTTGCGTCTGAAACGGATTACTACGAATATATAGCTGATTAAGAAAGGAGAAAACATGGACCAGTACGTACACATTCAGGGAAAAAACACAATTCATAAAGAGAGTTGTTCATACATAAGATATTCTATGGCTAACGCTGCAGTGTGTAAGGTAGAGGAAATCCAGCCGCAGCATCACTTTTGTACTCGCTGCTGTAAGGAAGAGATCCGTGACAGGGAAGCATATTATGTAGTACTTGATCTTGAAATGTGTACTGTTCCAAGAAATACCTTATATCGATATCAGCATGAGATCATCCAGATTGGCGCGGTAAAAGTGAATCGCGATTTTGAGATCATCTCTGAATTCAGCACCTATGTGCGGCCGGAATATGGTTCTCTGGATTGGAGAATTAAGCATCTGACAGGAATTACAGAATCCCAGCTGAAAACCGCTCCGTTTCTTCAGGAAGCATTGGATGCATTCGAATGCTGGATGGGGGATCGTGTTACAAAACTGTATGCCTGGAGCGACAGTGACTATATTCAGATCGAGAATGAACTTACGTTAAAACATATGACTTCGAAGCAGAATCAGAAACTCCTTGAACTGAACTGGATAGATTTCCAGAAATATTTTATGGATAGATTTTCATTCCACAGAAATCCATCCCTGGAAGACGCCATGCATCTCGCAGAGGTAGATGCGAAGGGTTCCTACCATAATGGACTGGATGATGCCGCTAACACAGCACGATTGATCCAGAAGCTTATTTTGAACCCTGAATACCAGTTATCCGGAAAACTGCCGGCAGAAAAACATGAAGTGAAAAGTAAAGGAACCCATCTTCAGGTTTCCCTGGGTGAGATGTTCGCAGATGTTTTTGGGGCGATTAGATGATAAAGATTAATCGGTAGCTTTCTTTTTTTCAAAATAGTAATATAGTATAATCTGGGATAGAAAAACGATAGTTGCAGAAGGATAAAACAGTGTGTAAAGAAAATCAATCGGGTCAAATAAACAGGATAAATAATACGTTCTCTGCATATTGGAGCAGGATATTTCTTGCATTTTGCCTGTGTCTATTATTGGCAAAGTGTGTTTGCGCAGATGATCTGACTGTTCATTTTTTAGATGTTGGACAAGGTCTTTGCATATATGCAGAGAGTGGAGATGAAACTTTACTGTATGACGGAGGAGGAAGGGATTCATCTAGCTTTGTTGTAGCGTGTTTAAAGCAGCAGAATGTCGAAAAAATAGATTATCTGATCTGCAGCCATTTTGATGAAGATCATATGGCTGGGTTGATCGGATGCCTTCATGCTTTTGAAGTTGGAAGCGTGATCCTGCCGGAATATCAGAAAGAGTCGGACCTTTTTATTTCTCTTATGTCCGCGATTGCAGAGAAACAACTTGCGGTTCACTATGCGTATGCAGG
>JAGHUU010000278.1 GCA_018064695.1 Candidatus Blautia equi
ATTATGAGAGGACGATCAGAGATGAAAAACTTTACTTATGATCTTGTAAAAGACCCTTTATTTTTCCGTGACGGCGTGGTTCCTGCTCACTCTGACCATAAATTCTATGCGTCCATAGATGAGATGGAGCTTGGCGAACAGAGCTTTGTAAAGAGCCTGAACGGTTTATGGAAATTCCATTATGCAAAGAACTATGCAGCAGCGGTTCCGGGATTTGAAAAAGAAGATTTTAACTGCAGATGCTGGGATGATATCCGTGTGCCTGCACATATCCAGATGGAAGGCTATGATATTCCGCACTATGCAAATGTGCAGTACCCATGGGAAGGACATGAGATGGTGGCGCCAGGGGAGATCCCGGTGGAATTTAATCCTACAGCCAGCTATGTGAAATATTTCCATATTCCGGAGGCATGGAAAGGAAACCGTATCTTCGTATCTTTTCAGGGAGCAGAGAGCGGTATTGCTGTGTGGCTGAACGGTTCTTACGTTGGTTACGCAGAGGATTCCTTTGATCCGCATGACTTTGAGATCACAGATCTCCTGAAAGAAGGGGAGAATAAGCTGGCCTGTCAGGTGTATAAATGGACCGCCGGCAGCTGGTGTGAGGATCAGGACTTTTTCCGTTTCTCCGGCATTTACCGTGATGTTTATCTTTATATGATCCCATCTGTTCATGTGGCAGATGCGAAGGTACAGACTCTGCTGGATGATCAGTACACCGATGCTGAACTGAAGGTGGATCTGAAGGGTATTGGGGATGGATCTGTAAAGCTGACCCTCAGTAAAGATGGTTTCGTTGTTTTAAAAGAAGAAGGTAAGCTGGCTGTGGACTGCAGCTTTTCCATGCAGGTGAAAGCGCCGAAACTTTGGAGCGCGGAGGTCCCTGCTCTCTATGATCTTCTTCTGGAAGTATATGATTCAGAGGAAAATTTAACCGAGGTGATTCCTCAGAGAATTGGTTTCCGCCGCTTTGAGATGTGCGGAAATATTATGAAGATCAATGGAAAGCGTATCGTATTTAAGGGTGTCAATCGTCATGAGTTCAGCGCACGAAACGGTCGTGCATGCACCCGTGAGGAGCTGATCCAGGATATTATTACCATGAAACAGAACAACATCAATGCCATTCGTACCTGCCATTATCCGGATGCAGACGGCATTTATGACCTCTGTGATGAATATGGTCTGTATATGATTGCCGAGAACAACATGGAGACCCACGGAACCTGGGATGATAAGTATGGAAGTACCGATTATGAGGGCATCCTTCCATGTGATGAGAAGAAATGGGAGCCTCTGCTTCTGGATCGCTGCAACACGCTGTATCAGAGAGAAAAGAATCATCCGGCCATTCTGATCTGGTCCATTGGAAACGAATCCTTTGGCGGAAGCGTGCCGTTTGCCATGTCCGAGCTTTTCAGAAAGCAGGATCCAACACGTCTGGTACATTATGAGAGTATCGTACATGATCGCCGTTATCCGGGAACCAGCGATATGGAGAGCCAGATGTATACACCGGCTGCTGTTGTGGCGCAGTTTGTTAAGGATCATCCGGAGAAGCCTTTTATTCTCTGTGAGTATACACATGCTATGGGTAACTCCTGCGGTGCCATGCATAAATACACCGATCTTTCTGATACAGAGCCTTTATATCAGGGAGGATTTATCTGGGATTATATTGATCAGTCCATCTTTAAGAAGGATCGTTACGGTAAGGAGTTTCAGGCCTATGGCGGCGATTTTGGTGACAGACCTACGGACTATAACTTCAGCGGAGACGGCATCGTATACGGCGGTGACCGCAAACCGTCTCCAAAGATGCAGTATGTGAAATTCAATTATCAGAACATCACTGCCAACGTCTGTGAGAACAAAGTGGAGATCATCAACAAGAACCTTTTTGTGAACACAAATACTTTTGACTGCGTTGTGACACTGGAAAAAGAAGGTAAGCTGCTTAGGAAAGCCGCCATGGCAACAGATGTGGCACCACTTAGCAGCGCAGTGTATGATCTTCCAATCGGCAAAGCAGCGCTGCCGGGTGAATATGTTGTGACTGTTTCCTTCCTGCTGAAAGAGGATACGCTCTGGGCATCCAGGGGCCATGAGGTGGCATTTGGACAGTGTGTCTATACTGTTGAGAGTCAGTGCGAGAAGCAGGCAGAAGCTAATAACGATAAATTTACAGTCATTGAATCCAAACATAGCTTTGCTGTTAAAGGCGATGCGTTTGAAGTCATGTTCTCTTATCTGAACGGCGGTCTGGTTTCCTACAGATACGGCGGCAGGGAGATGATCGATATGATTCCACGCCCGAACTTCTGGAGAGCACCTACCGATAATGATGAGGGAAACCTTATGATGGCGCGTTACGGTCAGTGGAAGCTGGCTTCCATGTATAACAGCCACAAATGGGCAGGAGAGAACTACCCTGGATCGAATCCTATTGAACATGAGGTGACAGAGGAGTACGCAGAGGTTCGCTTCCTGTATGCTATGCCTACTACACCGGCTTCAGAGGTGAAACTCATCTACCGTGTATTTGCAGACGGCAGTGTGCAGACTACGCTGAAATACGACCCTGTGGAAGGTCTGAGCGCTATGCCTGATTTTGGTATGATGTTTAAATTCAATGCGGATTATGAAAACGTGACCTGGTATGGTCTCGGGGAAGCGGAGACCTATGTGGACCGTATGCGCGGTGCTAAACTGAGCGTATATCAGAATAAAGTCATTGATAACATGGCTGCTTATCTGGTACCGCAGGAGTGCGGAAATAAGGTGGGTGTTCGCTGGGCAGCAGTCACCGACAATAAGGGCCGCGGTATGAAATTTATGGCGGAGGATACAATGGAGTTTTCCGCACTGCCATGGACCCCGCATGAGATTGAAAATGCAAGACATCACTTTGAACTTCCGCAGATCCACTATACTGTGGTGCGCGTATCGAAACAGCAGATGGGTATTGCGGGAGACGACACCTGGGGCGCAAAGACGCATCCGGAATACTGCATTGATGTCTCACAGCCGCTTGCATTCACCTTTACATTCAAAGGAATCTGACAGATTCTGTCTATAGGAAGCTCATATATAACCAATTAAGACGATGATCGCTATATATCATATATAGTCATCATCGTCTTTTTGCGCATTGCACAGGATGTGGATTCATGTTATATTTAACTGATATGACAAGTAAATTTCAGTCGGAAAGGACACTTTTATTATATGAGAAAGCTTGCGTTAAGTGATGAGATCATGATGCGTGTGGACAAATCCGCCAGATACATAGGCGGAGAGGTGAATTCTGTTATGAAAAATCCGGAGGATGTGGATATCAGATTCGCCATGTGTTTCCCGGATGTGTACGAGATCGGTATGTCCAACCTTGGCATGATGATCCTTTATGATATGTTTAACTGCCGTTCGGATGTATGGTGTGAGAGAGTCTTCTCCCCATGGACAGACCTGGATCAGGTCATGAGAGAGAAGAACATCCCTCTGTTTGCACTGGAGTCCCAGGAGCCTGTTAAGAACTTTGATTTCCTGGGCATCACCCTGGGCTACGAGATGTGCTATACCAACGTACTTCAGGTTCTGGAGCTCTCCGGTATTCCTCTCAGAGCAAAAGACCGCCGTAATGCGGCAGAGCATTATCCTCTTGTGATCGGCGGAGGTGCCTGTGCATATAACCCTGAGCCGCTGGCTGAATTTTTCGATATGTTCTATATCGGAGAGGGTGAGACAGTATATGATGCTCTCTTTGACGCATATAAAGAGAATAAACGCAATCACGGAACCAGAGAAGATTTTCTGCTGAAAGCTGCCAACATTCCGGGCATTTATGTTCCGATGTTCTATGATGTCACATACAAAGAAGACGGAACCATTGAAAGCTTTAAACCTAACCGTCCGGACGTTCCTGCAACTATTCAAAAGCAGGTAATTGTGGATATGGAAAAGGACTATCACTGCATCAAAGCGCCTGTTGTTCCGTTTATCAAAGCCACCCAGGACCGTGTCACACTGGAGATCCAGCGAGGCTGTATCCGCGGCTGCCGTTTCTGTCAGGCCGGTATGATCTACAGACCTCTTCGCGAGAGAAATGTGGAGACCCTCAAGGCTTCTGTGAAGGAGATGCTCTTAAACACAGGAGATGACGAAGTATCCTTAAGCTCCTTAAGCTCCAGCGATTATACCGATCTGAAGGAGATCTGTACTTATCTCATCGACGAGTTTGGCGACCAGGCCATCAACATTTCCCTTCCATCCCTTCGAATCGATGCATTTGCTCTGGATGTTATGAGCAGAGTGCAGGA
The DNA here is from genome assembly GCA_018064695.1 of Candidatus Blautia equi. Classification (GTDB taxonomy): domain Bacteria; phylum Bacillota; class Clostridia; order Lachnospirales; family Lachnospiraceae; genus Blautia_A; species Blautia_A equi. The sequence goes on from JAGHUU010000278.1 coordinate 4,323, forward strand.
TGTGAAGAAGAGTTCCCTTACCTTTGCTCCGGAGGCCGGCTCCCAGAGACTCCGTGATGTTATCAATAAAGGTCTTACCGAGGAAGTGATACTTCACGGTGCTGCCGAGGCATTCCGCGGTGGCTGGAACCATGTTAAGCTTTACTTTATGCTTGGTCTTCCTACAGAAACTCTGGATGACATGCTTGGCATTCCGCGTCTGGCACAGAGAATCTGTGAGGAATAATATGAGATTCCTAAGAGTGAGAGAAACGGAAAGGTTCAGATCACCATCAGCACTTCCTTCTTTGTTCCAAAACCATTTACCCCATTCCAGTGGGCAGGAATGTATACGGAACAGGATTTTATTGAAAAAGCAAAGATCGTAAAGGCAGAGGTCCGCGCACAGCTGAACCAGAAGAGCCTCCGCTACAACTGGCACGAGCCGGATGTAACCATTCTGGAGGGCTTCCTGGCCCGCGGCGACAGAAAAGCTGCCGATGTCATTGAG
>JAGHUU010000313.1 GCA_018064695.1 Candidatus Blautia equi
CTGATCCGGTCCCACAGAACAGTTAATCCCCACTGCAGAAGCCCCCGCGCTCTCCAGCGCAACAGCCGCCTCAATCGCATTCCCTCCACTGTAAACAGATCCATCCGCATCCACAGTGAGCGTACACATAATTGGCAGCTCCGTAACAGATGCAGCTGCATCCACAGCCGCCAGCGTCTCATTAATATTGATCATAGTCTCCGCCACCAGCAGATCCACCCCGGCGGCAGCCAGCAGACGAATCTGCTCCTGATACATAGCAAAAGCTTCCTCATATCCATAAGACTCATCCGCCCCCAGAAGCTTTCCGGAAGTAGTAATATCTCCGGCCACATACGCCCGTCCATCAGCCGCCTCCTTTGCGTAAGCAACAAGCGTAGTATTGATCTCCTCAATACGATGCTGAAGCTTATGCATAGTAAGGCTCATGCGGTTCCCTCCAAAAGTAGGAGCGTAGATAATCTTACTTCCCGCCTCCACATACCGTCTCTGCAGATCCTGTATAACATCTTTATGATCCAGAACCCATGTCTCTGTACAGATCCCCCTCGGCATGCCGGCTGCCATCAGATTAGATCCGGTAGCACCGTCCAGAAGGATCACCTTCTGCGTCAGATCAATAAATTCCTGTTTCGTCATCTTACATTCCTCCATGATGCTCACAATAATCATAAATTTTACATGAATAATATACATATGTAAAGCCCCCTGCGCTTTACTTGCGAAGCATAATGAGCTAAAATACAGAAGAATAAGAAATACAGAAAAGGTTGTGTATCTATCATGAAAAATATCAAGAAAATAGCAACTTTCGGCTTTAGCATTCTATTAGGTCTTACACTGGGTCTGCTGTCCGCACCTCTGATTGACAGAGTACTCGACGGCGAAGGCTCCACGCCTGAAAAACTGCTGAAGATCGCAGTAGTAGTTGTGATACTGTATATATCCTTTATCCTGCAGATCATTCTCCACGAAGGCGGCCACCTGATCTTTGGTCTCCTAAGCGGATACCAGTTTTCTTCCTTCCGCGTATACAGCTTTATGCTGAAAAAAGAAAATGACAGACTGAAACTCTGCAGATTCTCCCTTGCGGGCACCGCAGGACAATGCCTCATGGCTCCGCCTGATCTGAAAGATGGTTATATCCCTTACAAACTCTACAATCTTGGCGGCATCCTGATCAATATTCTTACTGTACTGGTATGCGGCCCCCTTTTTCTGGTCACTCCGGAAGGTTCCATACTACAGTGCTTTCTGCTCCTGATGGCAGTCCTCGGCATTGCCTTCGCCTTCATGAACGGAATTCCTGTAAACAACGGATCCATTACCAACGACGGTGCAAATGTCATCGCCCTTGGAAAAGATTCCGAGGCCCTCAAAGCCTTCTGGCTGCAGATGAAAGTAAATGAAATGATCTCCAGAGGCATCACCATCTCGGAAATGCCTGAGGAGTGGTTTGAACTTCCTGATGAGGACCACCTTAAAAACCCCATTGCCTGTGTGACTGCATTCTTACGCTGCAATTATCTGCTGGAAAAAGGCAAATATGAAGAATCCAGAGAATACATGGAATACCTTCTCAGTAAAGATACCGCCATTAATGGCGTTCACAAGGGTCTGCTCCGCTGTGATCTGGCTGCCATAAGCGCCCTCCGGGATGAGATCTTTGAGGAAAAATGGATGGACAAAGAACAGCAGAAGTTTATGAAGACCATGAAGAACTTCCCATCTGTGATCCGCACAAATTATATTTACGCCCTTCTGGTAAATAAAGATCCGGAAGAAGCGGAGAAATATAAACTCCAGATGGAAAAGGTTGCCAGAACCTACCCGAACCAATGTGAACTTATTCAGGAAAGAAAACTGATAGAACTTGCCGATCAGAAGGCGGCGTAATAGAAAGGAGATCAAACGATGGCCAGAAAATTTGCCTATAACCCAACAGCAGCAGTAGTAGAAACCACAAAGGGAAAGATCCGTGGTTACGAGGACAACGGGCTTCATATCTTCAAAGGCATCCCATATGCAAAAGCAGAGAGATTCCATGCACCGGAACCGCTGGATCCATGGGATGACGTGCTGGATACCACCAGCTACGGATATGTATGTCCCCTTCTGGAAATGCCAAAACCAAACGGAGAGGTGCTGGTACCTCATCGCTACTGGTTAATGGATGAGAACTGCATGAACCTGAACCTCTGGACTCCGGGTCTGGATGATAAAAAACGTCCGGTCATGGTATGGCTCCACGGCGGCGGATACTTTGCCGGCTCCTCCATTGAGCAGATTGCTTACGAGGGCGAAAACATGGCAAAACACGGCGATGTGGTAGTGGTCTCCATCAACCATCGTCTGAATATCCTCGGATACTTTGACCTCTCTGCGTACGGCGAGGAGTACGCAAACTCCGGAAATGCCGGTATGGATGACATCATTGCAGCCCTTCAGTGGGTTCACGATAACGTGGAAAAATTCGGCGGCGATCCTTCCAATGTGACCATCTTCGGACAGTCCGGCGGTGGTGGAAAAGTGACCACCCTTCTACAGATGCCAGCAGCAGACGGTCTCTTTGCAAAAGGAATCAACATGAGCGGTGTTGTGGGCACACTGCTGAGTGACCAGGCCGGAAGCGGAAAAGAGCTGGCGGAAGCCATGATGAAAGCCCTCAAGATCAAAACAGTAAAAGAACTGGAAAAGGTTCCATATGGACACCTGGCAGCAGTCTACAATAAACTGGTGCCGGAATTTGAAAAAGCAGGAAAATACGTGGGCGGCGCACCAATGCCAAATGCGTACTATGCAGGAGATCCTCAGAAAGTGGGATTCCGAAAAGAAACAGCAGATATCCCTATGATGGTCGGATCCGTATACGGCGAGTTCACTTCCTTTGTTCCGGGACCTGCAAATAAAGACCAGATTCCGGAGGAGCAGGTGAAAGCAGAGTACACAAAGATCTTCGGAGAAGAGCTGACCGGAAAATTCCTGCCATTATTTAAAGAAGCTTACCCTGAGAGAAGCTTCATCGATCTTTTAAATGTGGACGTGATTTTCAGACTTCCTGAGATCGATTATATTCAGAAGAGAAGTGCGCTTAACAACTGCACCTATTCCTATCTCTTTAATTATGACCTGCCTCTGGACGGCGGAAGAACCCCATGGCACTGCTCCGATATTCCATATTTCTTCCACAATACAGAGCTTGCGCCATACACACAGGTGGATGGTGA
>JAGHUU010000020.1 GCA_018064695.1 Candidatus Blautia equi
CCCTGTGGGCGTCGTTCTGACTTCTCCTGTCCATTCCTGCACTGGAGTAGAAATTTCGCTTGGAATCATACATTCTGGAGTCCGCGATCTTTGCCAGCTCCACCAGAGGTTCATCCGGAAACTCCGCCGGCGCAGCCAAACCCAGCGAAACCGTCAGCGAATCCACAAGATTCCCCTTCCAACCCTGAACCGTAGACTCAAATTCCTCAATCACAGCAGTAAGCTGACCTTCATCAGCAAAAAAGATAGACACAAATTCATCTCCACCGGTTCGGAACACCTTTCCGTATTTTCCAAACACGCCCTTCAGACAATCCGCTGCACCGCAAATCAGTTCATCCCCGGCCACGTGGCCTAAAGTATCATTCACGCGCTTTAATCCATTTACATCCACAGAAGCATAGACAAGATTCGGATACTGTCGAAGATCCTGGTATTTTGTCACCTCGTCCTCATACGCTGCCCTGTTTAATAATCCGGTGAGCTCGTCCACATTGGCGCGCCTGAACAGCAGACTTTCATACTCCGACTGCAGCATCACATACATGATCAGCATACTCACCGACAGCAATGTAATAGAAAAATTAAGTCCGGTGACTACTGTGGTCATAATAGACACAACAGGCACGACACAGAAGGTGAGCGCCGCCATCATATCGTGCGGACTCAGCTTCCGGCTGTTGAAGACGATCAGGCTTACAAGAAGAATTACATTGAGAATATTCAGCAGGTAATAGAAATGCCCCAGCGGCCCCTCGTAGAATTTGCCATCCTGAATAGTAAATAAATTCCCTGTCAGGCAAAGAACAGCCGTTGCAATACCCTCAACTGCGGAGAAATATACGATGAAGTTAAACGGTTTCTTATTTACCTCAGCTTTTAAGGAAATATGTTCGTAAATATACAGGGAGAAAAGAATCTGCATCACTGCAGGGGTAATATAGGTAACAGCAATAAGCGCGGAGAGCAGAAGAGGATACTTTCTCCAATCAAACTTCAGCCATGTAATGACATCCACCACAACAACGATCTCATTCGCAATCAGCAATCTGGTAAACAGGCTTTTCTTTGCAGAGTTCTCCTTCATCTCATAAACATTGGCAAAGATGAGGATCAGAATGATCAACGCGGCTAATGATTCTACAGCAATAAAAACATTATTCATTCTTTGTCAGTCCTTTCTTAAAGATACTCTGGTAGAAAAAGTATATCATAAAACAGGCGGCAGCATGTAAGCATAAATTATCGAATTCCATACAAAAAAGGGCGGATGCGCAAATATATGCACACCTGCCCTTATTATTTCAGAGCAAATCAGTGTTTTTTCGCCTTTTCATCCCAAACAGGAACATCGATGCCAACTACATCGGAAGTAAATGGCGTGCCGTCGCCTTTTTCAAAATGAACGGTAGCCTTCTTTACATACTTAAATCCAATGTACAGCAGAGGGATGTTGCAGTATGCGATCAGAATGTTTGCAAAGTCGGAGAGATCCCACAGGGAGCCAAGATCCATACCTGCAATGCTGGTGAGGACACCAAAGGAGATAACGATGAGGCAGAGGATACGGATGATGGTGATGAATGTCTTGTTTGTGGAGATACGGTTTGCACAGATCTCGGTGAAGGACATAAATCCAAGGAGACAGGTGAATGCAAACAGACCGAAGCAAACAGAGATCAGCAGGGATACTACAGTGTTGAATACACCGCTGCCGGTAAGAACCGCTGCGGAAGCCACATACTTAGGAAGCTTGCCCAGCTCCATCCATGCGGAGCCGCCGTCGCCCTGCCATGCGTGTGCCATGATAACAACAAATCCGGTTAAAGTACAGATCACGATAGTGTCAAGGAAAACGCCGATTGCCTGTACACAGCCCTGATCACATGGGTGAGCAGCGTCGGATGCAGCAGCAGGCATGGTGATGGTACCCTGGCCGGCTTCGTTAGACATAAGTCCACGTTTTACACCCTGAACCAGTGCGGTTCCAAAAGCGCCGCCGAAAACTGCCTCCGGCTTGAATGCCTGGGAGAATACAGCTGCAAAGAACCATGGGATGCGGGTGAAGTTAGTTACAATAAGAAGAAGTACGGTTGCAACATAGATCACTGCCATGATAGGAACCAGTACGTCGGTAACCTTTGTTACTTTCCTGATTCCGCCAAAGGAAACTGCGATCACAACAATAATGAGCACTGCGAAGGAAATCCAGTAAAGTGCGGAATTGGTAGGAATGGTCTGACCGGTAACGGTCTCGGCAATCTGTCCCACTGCGGATACAGAGTTAAAGCCCTGTGCCGGGAAGCAGAGGAGTGCGTACACGATGTACATAACAGAAAGAATAACACCTACGATGCTGGAGCCTTTCAGAAGCTTTCTTCCATAGAATGCAAGACCACCTACATACTCGTCGTCTTTCTTCTCCTTGAAGATCTGCGCCAGAGTGGACTCTGTGTAAGCGGTGGACATTCCAAAGCATGCGGAGAGCCACATCCAGAAAAGAGCTCCAGGGCCGCCCACGGAGATCGCGCCGGTAACACCAAGAATGTTTCCGGGGCCTACTCGCATGGCCGTTGATAAGAAGAAAGAAGCCATAGGTGAGATACCTACTTTGGCTTTAGAAGTCTTCAGCACGTGGATTCCGTGACGGAATTTTCTTACCTGAATGAATCCAAGTCTGAGTGAGAAATAGATGCCTGAGCCGATCAGAAGAATGATGGCCAGTGAGAAGTTCCCGAGGATCGGGATTGCGGAGTACCATCCAAAGTTGGTTGGGAAATCCCAGAATAAGTCAGATACTACCTGGATCTTTCCGCAGACCGCATTGATGGCGTCGAAGAATGACTGCATAGAGTTTTCCCCCTTCATATAATTATTTATAAGATGATTATACGAGGGGGGAATTGAAAAATAAATAGACTTTATTGCGAAAACGTACCGTTTTTCAGAATATTTCTCCGAAAACAGGACTTTTTTAGTCGGAGTTTTGTATTGTATACATTTTAGCGTAATGTACAGGACACCGCATTATGTTGAATGGTGCCACTTACTGTCGCTTTCTGTCAGGAACCAGGAAGATGAATACCAGGGAGCTGAGAAGCAGCATGTATGGATAGTAGAGCATAGGCAGGATGTCGAAGGCGCTTACCTTTGCGCCGAGCTCTGCCGCTGCGGAGAGTGCTACCAGCATCTGCGCACCGTATGGGATCACACCCTGGAAAATACAGGAGAAGGTATCCAGAATAGATGCGCTTTTTCTTGGGCTGATGCCGTACTCATCGGCCATTTCCTTTGCAATCGGGTTCGCCATAACGATGGCCACGGTATTGTTTGCGGTAGAGATATCCATAAGTCCTACCAGAAGACCCATACCGATCTGGCCGCCTTTTTTACCTTTGAAGACGTTGCGGATCCAGTGCAGCAGGGCTTCAAAACCGCCGTACTCACGGATCAGTGCACAGATAGCGGATACCAGAATAGCTACCATAGTGGTCTCGAACATACCGGCAGCGCCACTGCCCATGCTTCCAAGAAGAGCAGTAGCCTCGGTAGCTCCGGTGATCAGCATAATAGCCGCGCCGCTCACGATACCGATGAGCAGGACTACAAATACGTTGATACCAATGATACCGCCCACAAGAACCAGGATATATGGAATGATCTGGATCAGGTGATATTCCTGCTCGATGTTTCCGCCGGTGTAATTGCTAATAGAAAGAACTACGATCAGAATCAGTGAAACAAGTGCAGCAGGAAGTGCGATGGCAAAGTTCTCACGGAATTTATCCTTCATCTGGCACCCCTGGCCGTTGCATGCGGCGATGGTGGTATCAGATATGAAGGAAAGGTTGTCGCCGAACATCGCGCCGCTCATTACGGCCGCAATACAGAGCGGCATGGAGAAGCCGGATGCGTTGGCTACGGAAACCGCGATTGGAGTAATCAGTGTGATGGTTCCAACAGAGGTTCCCATGGAGAGGGATACAAAGCAGCTTACAATAAAGAGTACAGCCACAGAGAATTTGGCAGGAATGATGGAGAGGATGAAGTAAGCCACGCTGTCCGCGGAGGAGCGTCCAACCACACCTACAAAGATACCTGCCGCCATGAAGATGAGGATCATGGTGATAATGTTAGGGTCGCCAATGCCGGCGCCCATGATCTTCATTTTATCATCCAGCTTAAGCTCCGGGTTCTGCATGCAGGCAACCATGAGAGCAATGAGGAAGATAACTACGATTGGGATGTTGTAGAAGCCCATTGGAATCTTCATCACATACTCGAATAGGATTCCAAGGCCAAGATAGAGGACTACAAATACCGCGATGGGCAGAAGAGCCTTAGGATTACGTTTTTTCATGTGTTTTCCTTTCTTTTCCACTAAAAATATACAATGCTAAGATATATCCTAGTAAAGTGACAACCTGAAAATAGATCAAAGCATATTAACTAAGGTATATATTAGTAAATAAAAGCTGAGATAATCAGTCTACGGTGATGTTTCCGGAGATAGAACACTGGTACTGCATGTGCTGAACCATCGGTTCATACGGACCGTATCTCAGATCCAGCCTTTCTTCATAGTATTCCCTGCGATAGACCTCGTTCCAGTAGTCCACTTCACGAAGAACTGCATCGTAGGTGTAGAGCTTAAGATCCTCGATATACAGCGGACCATCATCACGTTTGGCTGCACCGCTCAGTCCCTCCAGGAAGCAGTACGTAAAAATGCCCCTGTAGTTATATGGGTATCTGTGATGATTGCGATTTACTTCGTTGGAAGTCTCGTTGATATTGCATCCGGTAAAGGTAACCCAGCCTTTCTCGTTCCGCATCATCTCCTTGTACATGCCTTCTTCAAGGCTGCGGCTGGTAAAGCTTGGTCCATTCGGAACACCGGCAGATTCCTCCGGGGCAGCAGGGGTGAGGGCGCGAGCGCCAACAAGACCGCCCACTTTCACATCCTGCTTCTGCGCCAGATAATCGCTGAGATCGCTGAAACGCTCGCCGCTGTGGCAGCAGTCAAACACGCGGACCTTTACTTTCGCTTTGCATTCCCGCAGCTTCTCATTCAGAACGTTCAGAGCCAGCACGTTATGCAGCTCTTCTGTCTTGGTATTCATTTTCGTATCGGAGAAAGTCAGGAAACAAAGTCCTTTCTGGGAGTTCTGTCCCATCTCACAATGGCCGGCATAGTAGAGCAGAAGATTCTCATCCTCTTTCATGCCATCCAGAGTTTTAATGATAGCATCCTCAGCCTCGGCGTAATCCACGCTGCCGTATTTTCCCGGAAAGACAATGTTCTCATCGGGAATCTGCCATTCGTTCAGGAGGAATTTTCTCACCTCGCGGGCATCGTTTTCCGCGCCGGCAAGCTGACTGTCCTGGCTGAAAAAACGATAATAATGCACGCCGATCACAATGGCTTTCAGATTCTTCTTAAGGTTGATATCTGTTTGAATTGTCTGATTCATAATACAGTTCCTTTCTATGCGAATATTCGATTCCGCGATTATTCCATCAAAATGTGCCCGTTTAACTCGCACTGATACTGCGGGGTCTGGAGTACGTTCTGCGCCTGCAGAGTTTCCATAACCTTTCGGCTGGTGTACACTTTGATATCTTCAAGGTACATGTTGTTGTTGCCGCGGCGTGCGTTGCCTTTCAGTGCCTCCAGCAGGTAATAAGTAAAAATGCCGTGTTCCAGCTCCGGAGATTCACAGGCTTTCTCTGCGAAATCACAGGCGGTGAAGGTGGCCCATCCACTGCCGTTAGCAAGGATATCTTTCTGAATGCGTGCCAGAAAAGCCTCTGTTTTTGCTTCGGTCATTCCGCTCCAGTCGATGGTCTTCTCCGGTGCCTGCTCCTGCAGTGTCTGCGGAATCAGATCATCCAGTCTCTGTCCGGAGTAGTTTGCGTCGAAGAGACGAATCTTAATCTTTGCCTTGCTGCCCGCCAGCTTCTGATTCACATAAACCAGCTGCAGCGCGTTTCTTACAGTCTTATCGTAAATATAAGAATCCGAGGTCATAAGATAACTGGTTCCGTTCAGCTCCAGACCGTAGCCGGAGAAATAGAAGAGGATGGTATCCTCCTCAGTAGCCTCCTCGCAGATGCGGGTCAGCTCCTTGCGCGCCTCTTTTCCGGTTACATAACCGGGAAGCACACAGATATTCTTCTGGTCATCGTCGGTATCCAGCCCCCAATGCTCCTGCAGGAACTTTTTAACTGCAAGCGCATCATTCTCACTGAAGCTATTGTTGGATTCTCTATAAAAGTTCTGCCCAACACCGATTATAATGGCTTTCAGATTACCGCGAATGCGGGTATCCTCAGCACCCGGCACTACTTCATGCGCAGGCATCTCTGCCGCCGCAGCCGGCACCTCAGTGTGATATTGCGGTTTTCTGATCTCGCCCGGCATAGGCGCAAACTGCTTGCCGGCGAGGATCAGCTCCCAGAGCCCCTCGGCATTATACTTTTTGTAACGGCTGATCACGCAGAACAGAGAGAGCAGGCGGTCCAGGGAAAAGATCTTATCCAGAAATTCCGCCACCTGGCCCTCCTTATCGTTCACGAAATCAGGAGCCTCTTCATAGAGATATTTAAACTGCTTCATGCAAAGATCCGTGAGGGTCTCCGGCTCATATTTTTCCACCAGAAACCGCTGCCATTCTGCCTTATATTCCTCGATCGTACTCATGTTTCCTCCTTGTTTTCTATCTTTAAAAGACAGCACTTATTACCCTCTATCATAAAAGAAAATGGGTGCATATGGCAAATAGAAAATATACAAATTTGTATTCCCAAAACACCGATGTTATAATAAAACAAAGCGCAGGAAATGACTGTTGAGAGCCGATTTTGTATGGTTCGGAGCGCATGCATTGTGCCCGGAGCGGATCTGCTTATAATGAATAGAAAAGGAGGATCTGATCATGTATGATCTTGTAAAAAAACTGTCCATAAAAAAAAATAAAACAAAGATTTGCTGGCAGCTGGTGTTCGGCCTGACTCTGCTGATTCCGTTTCTCTATCATACCCTGATATTCACGAATATCACCCGCCTGAACCCGGAGGACATGGAATATAACAAAGGCGTGGATGCGATTCTCCGTGAGCAGATCGGCTCTTTCTGGTCCGAGAATTACATTATGATCCAGGGCCAGTACAGAGATGTGGTATACCACGGACTTTTAAGCTGCGACAGCGACGGAAATCCTTATGTGATGGCACTTTCCGCCTCCGAGGAGGTGGGCGGCCAGATCCACGCGCTTCCAAAGCACGGCAGCGGCGAATCCGGAAAACCAATTTATATCTCCGGTGGCCTGCGTGAGATGGACCCTGTAACCAGAGAATATTTCGATAAATATCTTGAAAAAATGGAATGGCCGGAGGGCGAAACGAAACCATATCCGGTATATTTTATTCTGGACCGATACGGCTCCGCGCCGGTTTTCAGCTGGGTAGTCGGCGCCATTGGCGCACTGATCTTTTTCCATGGAATCTACCTGCTCTGGGCATGCTTCTCCGGCTTCTTCGCAAAAAGATTCATTCGTGCGGTCGATCTTTCCCGATATAGTGAAAAAGAAGTGGAGCAGGATTTCATAAATGCCTGCAAAGAAGGCCTTTATTACAACAATTTTGTCACCGGCGCGGTGTTCACCTACATGCGTGTGGGCGATCTGAACCCGGTGATCATCGCAAACAAGAAAATCACCTGGCTCTACAGCAGAGAGCGTAACATTGAGACCATGGATCTTCTTGCCACCCTGACAGCACTCTTTTATATTCTGGGCTATGTTCTTGTCTTCTTTGCATACCCATTCCGCTCTTTCTTCAAGCCGGTGGATATTACAATTTATGTGGACGAGGAGAAGAAGTATTACCGATCCAGATTCATCAACACAAAGATCTATCTGGGCGTGCTCTACGACTATTACAGCAAAACCTGCCCATGGGTGAAACTGGGATACTCTGAGGCCCTGAAAAAGGCTTATAAAGAACATATTTAACCAATAATCAGCAATAAAACAGCGCAATTATGTGGTATAATAGACGGAACAGAAAAACAACTCGGGAGGGACCTCAAATGAGTACACGATCATCCGGATGTTATGTCATTAATTCTGATTATACTGTCATAAATGTGAATCAGACCGCTAAAAATATTTACCCTAAGCTTGAGGTGGGAAAGAAGTGCTACAACTGCCTGATGGGGCTGAACGAGCCCTGCAATGTCTGCCCGGTGGCAAAAGGCGTGAAGGGTCCTACTACATATATTGATCCTATCCGCAGAATTTCTGAGATCGTAGATGCGGTGGATATTGAGCTGGAAGGTCATGGGCTATGCCATATGCTGGTCTTTTCTACGGTAGATAACGAGGATCAGATCAGAACCACCCTGCCTACCAGCACCGAGGAATTAAGAGCGCTGTCCCTTATAAAGGCGCTGACTTCCGACTACTCCGATGTATTTTCCGTGAACGTGAAAGACGGCGGAATGACCCTGTTCCGCCTGAATGGAAAGGCATTGAGCGCGGACTCTGTTTACCGCGGAACCATTTCTTATGCAGAGGGCATAGAGAACTATATTCAGAAATATGTTATTCAGGAGGATCAGGAAAGGCTGCGCCAGGCCTGTGCCCTTTCCACCCTGGAAAAGGACATGAAAGAGCAGGAGGTTCAGATCCTGCATTACCGCGTCATCCTGAAAGGTGAGCTCCATTACTATTATCGAAAAATCGTCAGGGTTGAATCGGCGGATCGCCTGGAAAATATTGTTGTAGGTATTGGATGTGAGGACGAACTGGTAAAAGACCGGGAGAAGAAAGCCGCTCTGCAGACAACGCTGCGTAAAGTCGAGCTGAATGCAGCCACCGGACTCCTTACCAAAGAGGCATTCTTCATCTACGGCGACAAGATTCTGGCAGAACATAAAGACCGTTCCTTTGACTGCTATCTCCTGAAAATCGACAATCTGGAAGCCATCCGCCACCAGTACGGCCCGAATGCCAGAAAACAGGTGATCCAGGACGTGGCAACTGTCCTCAAAATGTATGAGACCGACACAACCTGCACGTCTTACGTTGGAGATGGCGTGTATACCTGCTTTATTGAAAGTCAGGCTGGTGATAACATTCAGGGAATCATCATAAACTTTGAAGAACAGGTGCAGGAGCTTAGTGCAATTAAAAATATCGTCTTTAAGTGGACGGTCTATAAAAAGATCAGCGGCGAGAAGTCCGTGGAAGAAACTTATAACAGGATCATCAACGTCTTTAATACGCTGCGAAACACCATGAAGCAGGACTTCATTGAACTGGACCGTGGGGTGATGGAGCAGTTCGACTGGGAGGTTTCTGTGGAGCAGAACTTTACAAAATCCCTGGAAAACGGCGAGATCCACGTGTGGTTCCAGCCTAAGTATTCTGTACATACAAGAGAAATTGTGGGAGCGGAAGCGCTGGCGCGCTGGATTCTTCCAAGTGGAGAAATCATCCCGCCATATAAATTCATTCCGATCCTTGAGAACAGCGGCCTTATTAACCGCCTGGATGAGGAGGTATTCCGCCAGGTGTGCATCTTCCAGAAGAAGCTGAAGGATCAGAACCTGCCGCAGATCCCAATCTCTGTAAACTTATCAAGAGCCAGCATCTTCACCCGCGACATCCCGGAGGTCTATGCGGAGATCGCCGAAAGATACGGCGTATCCACCTCCCTGATCCCAATCGAGATTACCGAGAGTGCCGCAGTCCGCGCGTCCATGATAGACGATTTCGCACAGGCACTGATCAAACACGGCTTCTCCATCCACATGGACGATTTCGGTTCAGGCTATTCCTCCCTGGCGAGCCTGCAGATGCTGCCGTTTGAGTGCATTAAAATCGATAAATCACTGGTAGATTTTATAGGCAGACAGAGCGGAGAAAGTATTCTGAAACACACGATCGCCTTCGCAAAAGAACTCGGCCTGCATGTCATCGCCGAGGGTGTAGAAAAACTGGAACAGTTCATGTTCTTAAAATTCGCCGGCTGCGACTCCATCCAGGGCTACTATTTCTCCAAACCCGTTGCTGAACCCACTTTCACCGAAATGCTGTGCAACTCACAAAATCTTTAAAAGATATCTTCCACCACCCATATTTGGTGGAACTCTGTTTGAAATTGCGCGGTACAATATCGTGTATACAATTAGCTTTGAAAAAGCAGCAACTTATGAGGGACTAGAACAGGAATGAAGCATAAGATAGCTCTTTGTGCCAACGGATGGAACAGTGAGAATCTGGATAGTTTTGTGACCGGATTCCATGATTATTTTATAAATGATGAAGCAGATCTTTTTGTACTGAATTCGCATGCTTTATATTCGCAGGCGCCAATCGTGCGCGATCTTGAAAATGCAATCTTTACACTTCCGGAGTATTCTTTTTTCGACGCAGTCATTATAGCCGGTGCAGCTATCAATTCTACCGATGCAGTGGCAGAGATCACAAGGAAATGTAACGAGGCGGATGTGCCGGTTATTTTGCAGGGGGAAGAAGCCGAGGGAGTCTCTTCAGTTAACATCGATAACTATGTTGGAATGCGGGAACTGTGCGATCATCTGATCGAGAAGCATCATGTTTCTGACGCGGTTTACATAGCAGGCCCGGAGGCACACCCGGACTCCAATATCAGAATGAAGGCATTAAGCGATTCTCTTGAGGCCCACGGGAAGAAGTTTTCGAAAGAAAATATTGTTTATGCAAACTGGGAGCACCGCGTCATTGACTCCTATATCACTGAGACATACTGCAAAAATAAGAAAAAACTGCCGGACGCATTTGTGTGCGCAAACGACCAGATGGCACTTTCTGTCATGCTGGTGCTCAGAAGATACGGGATCAGTGTGCCTGAGGACGTGCTGGTGAGCGGCTTTGACAACTTAAGTGTTGGAAGAACCTCAGCTCCGTCTCTGGCAAGTGTGGACCAGAGTTACCACAGACAGGGAATGGCCTGTGCAAAGCTGGCTGTGGAGCTTGCGGGTCATAAAAAGATGATCAAAAAGATCACAATCCCCTGCAAGGCAACCTTCGGCGAAAGCTGCGGCTGCATAGATTGCAAGGATGAGACGAATATAAGAAAGAAACTGGGTCAGGATCTGTGGATGATCCGTTTTATGACCACAAGAAGACAGGGAAGACATTTCCATCTGGAAATGTGCATTCTGGATTCCGAGAAGTTTGATGATATTCAGGAAAATCTGAAGAAGGACTTTTTAGTGGAACAGGGCGAGGAGACAGAAGATTTTCATCTGTATGTCATGCCGCAGTACAAGGATCTTGTATATATGGACGAATCGGAGAATGGTGTCTGTGACATGCATTTTCCACCTATCATGGATGTGCTCTGCGCGCGAACAGATGGCGTCATCCATTCGAAGAAGACCATGCAGACCAGGGATCTGTTTCTTGGATATACCGGCGAAGGAAGAGGAAAAACCTATGTATTCAACGCCCTTAGAACCAGCCGTTCCGTAATAGGCTATATGGTGATGGGATATTCCGAGGAGGCGTTTGATAACAAGAAATTTATCGACTATGCCGACCGACTGAATATTCTGCTGACAAGATTCCAGAGCAGGATCAAGGAGTATAACCGGGAACAGCTGATCCGCGTAAAGCGAAAAGAGCTGCTGAACCAGACGGTTGAGGCCCTGGCTTCCGCGGTGGATGCAAAAGATAAATATACCCATGGACATTCCAACAGAGTTGCGGAATACAGCAGAAAGATCGCCGAGCTCTCAGGCATGTCGCTGGAAGAATGCGAAGATATTTACCTGGCCGGACTTCTCCACGATGTGGGAAAAATCGGCATAAAAGGCGATATTATCAATAAAAAAGGCAAGCTCACAGATGAGGAGTTTTCTATTATCAAGCAGCACCCGGTTCTGGGCTGCGATATATTATCCAACATCATGAGTTCCCCGTCCCTCAGTGTGGCGGCCAGATCTCATCATGAAAGATATGACGGAAAAGGCTACCCTGACGGGCTGAAGGGAGAAGAGATTCCCAGAATCGCCAGAATTATTTCCGTGGCAGATGCATATGACGCCATGACATCCAAGCGAAGCTACCGCGACATGCTGCCGCGTATGGAGGTCCGCGAGGAGCTGGTGAAGGGTATAGGAACACAGTTTGACCCTGTTTATGCCCGGATCATGCTGGATCTGATAGATAAAGACGAGGCATATCAGCTTAGAGAACTGAGACATGAGGAGGTTCTGGAGGGGAATTCCGGCGACCAATGTGCAATTACGGAGATATCCATTAATAAGATGAAATAATACATAACAGCAGGTGAATAAAGACTCACCTGCTGTTTTTGTTGAGGTAATCCCGCAAATCATGATATACTTATACTGAGTCTAACCTAAAAAGGAGAGGAAAAAATGAGAAAAGCAGCAAAATACGCAAGTGCTATATTTTTCAGCATTTTTATGCTGGTGGTTCTGGCTGTTTCGGTCTTTGCGGACAATGAATACAGCATTCCGATGGCGGAGTTTGAAGTTGTGATCAATGAGGATGGAAGCGCTTCTGTCCATGAGAGCTGGCAGGTGCGGTTTATAAGCGGTGACTTCACCCGTTTTTATAAAGACCTCTCCACAGCGGATCTTCCGAAGGATGAGAGCTTTACATCTGTTTCCGATGTCGCTGTATATATAGACGGAACCCCATGCGAATATGCCGATGACACAGATTCCAGACCGGAGTATCACTATAATCTTTCCTCCGACACACCGGGCGCGACACTTTCCGCCTATGTAAAAAGCAGCAAGGTTACCAGAACCTATGACTTTTACTATACCCTGAATGACGCAGTGAAATGTGTGGACGACAGCTACAACCTGTTTGTGTACCGATTTATCGGCGCAAATTTCTCCAAAAAGGTAGATGCAGTGGAGATCACCGTAACTGTACCGGAGCAGGCATATGGTGATGTGCTGTATGTTTCAGACGGAGAAAGCTCTGCGGATGGAAACCGTATCACTACTATCGCGAAAAACTGCAGCGGAATGTATAAATACCGTCTCCGCATAGACGGCACAGAGATTCCGGGCGCAGTGAACATTACCTCTGACGATCTCACAAACAAAACAGATGATAACGATGATGATTTTTCTATGACTTTCATTGGTATAGCAGCAGCAATCTGGGCCGCGATCGTGGCGCTTGCTTTCCGTTCAAAGATGGCAAAGAACAAGATCAGAAAACAGCTGAAAAACGATGGAATGCTTCCAATATATCAGCTCCTTTCCGGCTTCAGCAGCGTGCTGGAACCAACCGAGCTGGTAGAGGAGGTGGAGCAGAGCGGATGGCTCCTGCCGGTACATCTGGCTTCCATGGTTTCCCGCGGACTGCTTATAAGCACCGCAGACCAGGATAATCAGGTGACGTTAGCGATGCCTGAAAACTATCTCTCAAAAAGTGTTTCTCCTGCAGATGCCTATATCTATGAGATCCTGAAAGAAGGCAGCGGACAGAAAGCCATGTCCGTCTCCATGCAGGTTCTGACAGACCGCATCACAGGAGATCAGAAGGAAGCAAATAAGATCAATACCACCCTTCGTTCCCTTCTTCATAAGCAGGCTGAAGGAAAGATGAAGGATAAGAAGGAATTGAAGAAGAGCCTTGGCCGCCTCCGCACCATTATGCAGGAGGCTAAGAATGAAGGCCTGCTTCCGGCTGTAACATCAGAGGAGCTTTTCCGAAATAACGTGAATCATGCAAACGCCCTGTACTATCAGGCGAACCGCTTCCACGGGGACCCGACCGGCATGGAGGGCGGTGCATATTCCTGCTGGGATCAGTTCTATTATTCCAACACAGACACTTATGACCAGTATACAACCAGCCATTCC
>JAGHUU010000300.1 GCA_018064695.1 Candidatus Blautia equi
CGGCAATACCGTACTCGGCAGTCTTATGCATGTCAAAGGTACGGATCTGGAGCTCAAACGGCTGGCCGGTTGGTGCGATCAGTGTAGTGGGAAGGGACTGATACATATTCTGCTTAGGCATGGCAATGTAATCTTTAAAACGTCCCGGAATAGGCTTGTACATCTCATGGATGACACCAAGGGCTGCATAGCAGTCCTTCACGGAGTCTACCAGAATACGGACAGCAAACAGGTCATAGATCTGATCGATGGTCTTATCCTGATTGACCATTTTTTTATAGATACTGAAAAAGTGTTTTGCACGGCCATATACCTGAGCCTCAATGGAGGCTTCCTCCATATGCTCCTTGACAGTGCTCACGATTTCATTTACGAAGTCGCTTCGCTCGCTCTTTTTAAGAGCAACCTTCTCCACCAGGTCATAATATACATCCGGATGGAGATATTTAAGAGAAAGGTCATCCAGCTCCACCTTGACCTTGGAAATACCGAGACGCTGTGCCAGAGGCGCATAGATATCCATGGTCTCGTTAGCCTTCTCGATCTGTTTTTCCGGTCTCATGTACTTAAGGGTACGCATGTTGTGGAGTCTGTCCGCAAGCTTGATGAGGATGACACGGATATCCTTGGCCATGGCCAGGAACATTTTACGGAGGTTCTCCGCCTGCACATCCATCTTATCTGCGGAATAGGACAGCTGTCCCAGCTTGGTAACACCATCTACCAGAAGGGAGACCTCAGCACCGAACTCTCTTGTGAGGTCCTCGGTGGTCATCCAGGTATCCTCCACGGCGTCGTGAAGAAGACCGGCCACAATGGACTCCTTATCCAGCTCAAGATCTGCCAGGATGATAGCCACGCACAGCGGATGAATGATATACGGCTCGCCGGATTTTCTTTTCTGGTCCTTATGGGCCTCGCTGGCAGCGGTATATGCCTTCTCGATCATGCTGATATCGGCAGACGGATGGTATTTTCGGATGCTGTCTATCAGTTCTTTGTACAGAATATCAGGGCTGGTAAAGTCGTTCATGGTCTTTACGGCGTTATCTGCTTTCTCCACCAGTTCGCGCTTTGACTTGTCAGTCTGGTCTTCTGTTATCCCCTTTTCTTTCACCTGTTTTGTCTCTGTCAATCTAGTCACCTGCCTGTAAATCCTTTCAGGATTAGTCAAACAGGTTCTGTACTCTCCCCCGAATACAGAACCTACAAAAGATCTTATAAATTATTTGCCCTCGTAGCAAAGTACGGAAGCTACATCGTATTTGCTCAGGCGCTCGCGGCCTTTAAGACCTGCAAGCTCCATAAGGAATACGATCTTTACTACCTCACCGCCAAGCTCCTCAATAAGCTCTGCAGCTGCCTCGATGGTGCCGCCGGTAGCGATCAGGTCGTCTACCAGAACTACCTTCTGGCCAGGTTTGATAGAATCTTTATGCATTTCAATAGTAGCGCTGCCGTACTCAAGGTCATAGCTCTTGGAAACGGTCTCGCATGGGAGTTTGCCTTTTTTACGAACCAGGACGAATGGTTTTCCAAGGTTGTAAGCAAGAGGTGCGCCGAATACAAAGCCTCTGGACTCTGCACCTACAATAACATCCACATCAACATCTTTTAAAAGATCCTGCATGGAATCAATGGCAAGTTTGAAACCTTCTGCGTCCTGTAAAACTGTGGTAATATCGCGGAAGATAATACCTGGCTCCGGAAAATCCGGGATACTTCTTACATAATCTTCAATTTTTTTCATTTTACTTACCTCCAACTTTCCCTTGTCTATTTTATCTTAAAAACAGGGCTATAATTAGTAAAAGTATACAAAAACCCTATTTTCGAATAATATTCCCTAGTATAGCACTTTTCATTGCCATTATCAACGATAAATCTACACGTTCCGAGGCAGGAAAAACGCCATTTTCTGAGTATTTTTACCAATAAATACGGCTCTCTCACATATAGTTTTTCACTGTTACCTGCAGGGTCTCTCTTCCCATAAAGGAATTGATCTCCGGGTAATATGTGACAGATATTCTGCCCTTTTCCTGTGCATATTTCAGGAACTCCGG
>JAGHUU010000292.1 GCA_018064695.1 Candidatus Blautia equi
AAGAAGGACTGGCGCGACAGCGACTTCCTCATCAAGAACTTCGGATATGACAAAAAAGAGATCTGATAAGATCCTGATATAACTCAGTAATTTAATAAAAGGAAATCAAATGCATGAGTGATTTGATTACGGTGCAGGGAGTGGTGCTCTCCGCCATGCCGGTGGGAGAATACGACAGACGCATCGAGCTTCTGACCAGGGAAAGAGGACGGATCTCCGCCTTTGCGAAAGGAGCCCGGCGTCAGAACAGTCCTTTTATGGCGGTGACCACACCCTTTGTTTTCGGGACCTTTACCCTCTTTGAGGGAAAGACCAGCTATAACTTAAGCCAGGTGGCAGTGCAGCATCAGTTCACGGAGCTCTCCCAGATCCAGCCGGGTATTTACTATGGATACTATTTTCTGGAGCTGGCCCAGTATTTCGGAAGAGAGGGAACGGATGAGAAGGAGATGATGAATCTTCTTTATGTGACTGTGAAGGCGCTGCTTAAAAAAGATATGGATCCCCGCCTGGTGCGGTGTATCTTCGAGCTTCGCACCATGACAGAGCAGGGAATGATGCCGGTGCTCACAGAGTGCGGCGGCTGCGGGGAGAGCGTGCCGGAGGACGGCTGCTTCATCTCCCAGGAGGCCCACGGCGTTCTCTGCGATGCCTGCAGCAGGATGGCAAAGGATGCCTGGAGGATCAGCGCAGCGGCCCTTTATACCATGCGGTATATTGTATCTGTTCCTATGGGAAAGCTCTATACTTTCCGGGTGACAGATGAGGTTCTCTCTGAACTGGAGCGCTTTATTCACCTCTATGTTTCCAAAAACACAGACAGGCGATTTAAAACACTGGACATCCTGCAGGTTATGTGCAGTTGATACAAACGCAGCCTTTAAAATACAGGCTTTTCCTGTATTTTACTGGTTGAAAAATATTTCACATACTTGTATAATGTGTTGCGATAACTATTTTTATGATCTGAACGAGGAGAAAAAATCATGGAAAAAACAATGGAAAAGATCGTATCCCTTGCTAAAGCAAGAGGTTTTGTATATCCGGGCTCTGAGATCTACGGCGGCCTGGCTAACACCTGGGATTACGGTAACCTTGGTGTAGAACTTAAGAACAACGTTAAAAAAGCATGGTGGCAGAAATTCGTACAGGAGTCCCCATACAACGTAGGTGTTGACTGTGCGATCCTTATGAACCCACAGACATGGGTAGCTTCCGGACATCTTGGCGGCTTCTCCGATCCTCTTATGGACTGTAAAGAGTGCCACGAGCGTTTCCGTGCCGATAAACTCATCGAGGACTACAGCGCTGAGAAGGGCATCCAGTTAGAGGGCTCCGTAGACGCATGGTCCAACGAGAAGATGGTAGCTTTCATCGAGGAGCATCAGATCCCATGTCCTACCTGCGGCAAACACAACTTCACCGATATCCGTCAGTTCAACCTGATGTTCAAAACCTTCCAGGGTGTTACCGAGGATGCTAAGAACACTGTATATCTGAGACCTGAGACTGCACAGGGTATCTTCGTAAACTTCAAAAACGTACAGAGAACCTCCCGTAAGAAAGTTCCATTCGGTATCGCTCAGATCGGTAAATCCTTCCGTAATGAGATCACCCCTGGTAACTTCACCTTCCGTACCCGTGAGTTCGAGCAGATGGAGCTTGAGTTCTTCTGCGAGCCAGGTACCGACCTTGAGTGGTTTGCTTACTGGAAAAACTACTGCCTGAACTGGCTGAGAAGCCTTGGCCTTAAAGACGGCGAGTTCCGTTTCCGTGACCATGATCCGGAAGAGCTCTGCTTCTACAGCAAGGCTACTACCGACGTAGAGTTCCTTTTCCCATTCGGATGGGGCGAGCTCTGGGGTATTGCAGACCGTACCGACTACGACCTGACCCAGCATCAGAACACCTCCGGACAGGATATGAGCTACTTTGACGATGAGAAGAAAGAGAAATACATCCCATACGTAATCGAGCCATCCCTTGGTGCAGACCGTATGGTACTTGCATTCCTCTGCGCAGCATACGATGAGGAAGTTCTGGACGCTGAGAAGAATGACGTACGTACCGTACTTCATTTCCATCCTGCACTTGCACCTGTTAAGATCGGTGTGCTTCCACTTTCCAAGAAGCTCAACGAGGGTGCTGAGAAGATCTACCAGCAGCTGAGCAAAAAATACAACTGCGAGTTTGATGAGCGCGGAAACATCGGAAAACGTTACAGAAGACAGGATGAGATCGGAACTCCATTCTGCATCACCTACGACTTCGAGTCCGAGACCGACGGCGCTGTAACCGTACGTGACCGTGACACCATGGAGCAGGTACGTGTGAAGATCGACGAGCTGGATGCATACTTTGCAGATAAGTTCACTTTCTAATTTGATTTAAGACAATAAGAAAAGCAGGAGAGAAGCGAAAACTTCTTTCCTGCTTATTTTTTTATTAAAAAAACAGGAGCGCAGAGCGCTCCTGAAATATCAGCATATGCAATGAATCAGAATACAGTGATAGTATAGGTCTTTTCAAAGGTCTCCCCTGCAGGAAGAGCATTCACATTTTCTTTTTCCGTCAGGTCGCCGGTGTAGCCGTGGTCATCGGTACGGCCCATCCATGGCTCCAGACATACAAACGGTGCGTGAGGGGCTGCCCAGATACCGAAGTTCGGGTGATCCAGGGAGGTCATCATAAGGTATGGCATGCCGTCCGGTAAGAGGATGCCCACTCTGTCAAACTGATGGCCGTCAAAGATCAGTGCATCGCGGTCAAAGGTGTGAAGATCGATTGGGTATTTGCCGTCGTCGAGCTCGATGGTATAATCCTCGGAGGTGTTTAAGGTGCCGCTGCCGTCCTCAGCTACCAGCATATAGGTGAGCAGGTCTTTTCCCGGGAAATACAGGGAATACTGATCGTAGGTGGTACCTTCGATGGCTGGAACATTAAAGGCCGGATGTCCGCCGATGGTGAAGTACATGGTCTCATCATTCTCATTATATACATTCCATTTTACGGTAAGGGTACCGCCCTTGATGGACTGAGTTACTTTGAGCGTGAAGGCAAATGGATAGATTTCCATAGTCTTTTCGGTGGATTTTAATACGTGTGTGATGGTGTCCTCCGTAACGCTCTCGCAGTTGAATTCCAGATTTCTGGCAAAACCATGCTGGGTGAGTGCGGGATATGTTTTACCGTTCACACGGTATTCCTTTTTAAAATGTCTGCCCACATAAGGGAAGAGGATAGGAGCGTGACGGTTCCAGAAGGTTGGGTCTGCCTGCCATACGACCTCTCTGTTATTTGCTTTATCAAAGATGCTGATGAGCTCCGCACCGTGGTCGGAAACCTGCACGCAGAGCTTATCGTTTTCTATCTTACGGATCATGGGTATAGTACCTCCATATTTTAAAATTTACTCCATTATATATAATATCACAGTATGTGAAAATTGACGACAAAAAGTTTTGCTTTCAGGAAAAGTTTAGTGAGAATGTATGAAAAATAGTCATAAAATTCGTCACGATATGCCCGATTTTTGTGAAAAAGTACAGATTTCATCTTGACTATTGAACGTAATCTGGATAAAATAATGTATGCGTATAAAAAATAGAAATACTAACTCTAGGAGGAAATGAAAATGGCAAATAAATGGGTATATACCTTCAAAGAAGGTAACATGACCATGCGCAACCTGCTTGGCGGCAAAGGCGCAAACCTTGCTGAGATGACCGAGATCGGTCTTCCTGTTCCACAGGGATTTACCATCACCACCGAAGCTTGTACTCAGTACTATGAGGACGGCCGCAAGATCAATGACGAGATCATGGCACAGGCTATGGAAGGCGTAGCATGGATGGAAGAGGTTAACGGAAAGAAATTCGGAGATCTTAAAAATCCACTGCTCGTATCTGTTCGTTCCGGTGCACGTGCATCCATGCCTGGTATGATGGACACCATCCTGAACCTTGGTCTGAATGATGCAGTAGTTGAGGCTATGATCGCAGGAAACCCAGATCCTACTTTTGAGCGTTTCGTATATGACTCTTATCGTCGTTTCATCCAGATGTTCTCTGACGTCGTAATGGAAGTCGGCAAGAAATACTTTGAGCAGCTCATCGACAAGATGAAAAAAGAGAAAGGTGTAACTTTCGACGTAGAGCTCACCGCAGCTGACCTGAAAGAGCTTGCTACCCAGTTCAAAGCTGAGTACAAGAATCAGTTAGGCACAGACTTCCCATCTGATCCTGTTGAGCAGTTAAAGCTTGCAATCGAGGCTGTATTCCGTTCCTGGGACAACCCACGTGCAAACGTTTACCGTCGTGACAACGATATCCCATATTCCTGGGGAACCGCTGTTAACGTAATGCCAATGGTATTCGGTAACCTGAACAACCAGTCCGGTACCGGTGTAGCATTCACCCGTGACCCAGCTACCGGTGAGAACAAACTTATGGGCGAGTTCCTCATCAACGCACAGGGCGAGGACGTAGTAGCCGGTGTTCGTACTCCAATGCCAATCGCTCAGATGGAGCAGGAGTTCCCAGAGGCATACGCTCAGTTCATCCAGGTATGCGAGACTCTTGAGAATCACTATCATGACATGCAGGATATGGAGTTCACCATCGAGAACAAGAAGCTCTACATGCTTCAGTGCCGTAATGGTAAGAGAACCGCACCTGCAGCTCTTCAGATCGCAGTTGACCTCGTAAAAGAGGGCCACAAGACCGAGGAAGAGGCAGTTATGATGATCGATCCTTGTAACCTTGATACCCTTCTTCACCCACAGTTTGATGCTAAGGCTCTGAAAGCAGCTACCCCACTCGGAAAAGGTCTTGGAGCTTCTCCTGGTGCAGCTTGCGGTAAAGTTGTCTTCACTGCAGACGATGCAGAAGAGTGGGCAGCAAGAGGCGAGAAGGTTGTTCTTGTTCGTCTTGAGACCTCTCCTGAGGAGATCACCGGTATGAAAGCAGCTCAGGGTATCCTGACTGTTCGTGGTGGTATGACCTCCCATGCAGCAGTAGTTGCACGTGGTATGGGTACCTGCTGTGTATCCGGCTGCGGCGACATCAACATGGATGAGGAGAACAAGAAGTTCACCTTAGCCGGCGTATTATTCACCGAGGGATCCGAAATCTCCATCGATGGAACCACCGGTAACATCTATGCAGGCATCATTCCTACCGTTCCTGCTTCCATTTCCGGAAACTTCGGAACCGTTATGGCATGGGCAGATAAATTCCGTACCCTGAAAGTTCGTACCAATGCAGATACTCCTGCAGACGCTAAAAAAGCACGTGAGCTTGGCGCTGAGGGTATCGGTCTTTGCCGTACTGAGCATATGTTCTTCGATCCGGAGCGTATCGCAGCATTCCGTGAGATGATCTGCTCCGATACCGAGGCTGAGAGAGAAGTAGCACTTGACAAGATCCTTCCATATCAGCAGGGAGACTTCAAAGCCCTTTACGAGGCACTTGAGGGCAACCCGGTATGTATCCGTTTCCTGGATCCACCTCTTCATGAGTTCGTTCCAACCGAGGACGCTGATATCGAGAAGCTTGCAGCAGCTAAGAATAAATCCGTAGAAGAGATCAAAGCGATCTGCGAATCCCTCCATGAGTTCAACCCAATGATGGGTCATCGTGGATGCCGTCTTGCAGTTACCTATCCTTCCATCGCTAAGATGCAGACCAAGGCTGTTATCCGTGCAGCACTTGAGGTTCAGGCAGCTCATCCGGAATGGACTGTAGAGCCGGAGATCATGATCCCACTTGTATGCGAGATCAAAGAGCTTGCATACGTTAAGAAAGTAGTTGTTGAGACCGCTGACGCTGAGATCGCAGCAGCAGGTGCATCCCTGAAATATCAGGTAGGTACCATGATCGAGATCCCACGTGCAGCTCTTACCGCTGATGAGATCGCTACTCAGGCAGACTTCTTCTGCTTCGGTACCAACGACCTTACCCAGATGTGCTTCGGTTTCTCCCGTGACGATGCAGGCAAGTTCCTGAACGCTTACTACGACACCAAGATCTTCGAGAATGACCCATTTGCAAAACTGGATCAGACCGGTGTAGGAAGCCTTATGAAGACTGCTATCGCTCTTGGAAAACCTGTAAATCCAAATCTTCACGTAGGTATCTGTGGAGAGCACGGCGGAGATCCATCTTCCGTAGAGTTCTGCCACAAGATTGGTCTGGACTACGTTTCCTGTTCTCCATTCCGTGTTCCGATCGCAAGACTTGCAGCAGCACAGGCAGCTATCTCCAATAAATAATCATTGCGAAAGCAATACAAATGGTGCACCCCATATGGGGTGCACTTTTTTTGAATAAAGATAAAAATATGCACCAAAATTTAGATGTTTCTTGATTTTTTTTGTAGCTTTTCACAGAACGATTGTACAAAGGGATATTTATGTTATAATGAGCACAGTATCTTATTGGCCAGTCATAAATATTGTGTAAAGGAGAAATAGTTATGCGTGAGATTTATGAATTAAACGAAGGCTGGGAGCTTTCCTTCCCTAAGGGTGAGCGTCCTGAGGAACTTGTAGACCTTCCTCATACCTGGAATGCCGTAGATGGTATGGACGGCAACGGCGGATATCTTCGCACCAAAGGTATTTATACCAATTATTTTGAGGCACCAAAGCAGCCGCTTCCAGGCGGACGTACTTTTGTAGAGGTACTTGGCGCTGCTCTTGAGGCTACTGTAAAAGTGAACGGCAAAGTTGCATGCACCCATGAGGGCGGCTTCAGCATTTTCCGTGCCGATGTAACTGACCTTCTGAACGAAGAGGGTGAGAACGAGATCGTCATCGAAGTAAGCAACGAGGATACCCCAAGCATGTATCCTGCAGCAGCAGACTTCACTTTCTATGGCGGACTCTACCGCGGTGTAAACATCATCAGCGTTCCGGATGCACACTTTGATCTTGAGTATTACGGCGGCCCTGGAATCATGGTTACTCCTAAGCCAACCGAGTGCGGCGGCGCTACCTTTGAGATCAACAGCTGGGTAAAAAATGCAGATGAGAACTTCACCGTAATTTATAAAATTATGGACGCTGACTGGAATGAGGTTGCATCCGCAGTTCGTCCTGCATCCGATCCTAAGACCGTAATTTTTGTTCCGGATGCAAAACTCTGGAGTGTAGATGATCCATATCTTTACACTGTAACCGCACAACTGCAGAGAAGAAACGAGACCTACGATGAGCTCACTGTAGACTGTGGTGTTCGTTCCTTCAGCTGTGATCCTGCTAAGGGATTCTTCCTGAACGGAACCCTCACCCCACTTCGCGGTGTATCCCGTCATCAGGATAAACTCTATATCGGCAACGCACTTACCGAGGAAGACCATTATGAGGACGCTCTGCTGATCAAAGAGCTTGGCGCAAACACTATCCGTCTTGCACATTATCAGCACAGCCAGGATTTCTATGATGCATGTGATGAGCTCGGTTTCATCATCTGGGCAGAGATCCCATTCATTTCCGTATTTAAGAACAACGAAGCTGCACATCAGTGCTGCCGCAACCAGCTTACCGAGCTGATCGTTCAGAACTACAATCATCCATCCATCTGCTTCTGGGGTATTTCCAACGAGATCCTCATCGGCGGTATCAGCCAGCAGTTGGTTGACAATCATCATGATCTGCAGAAACTTGCAAAAGAGCTGGATCCTACCAGACTTACCACTATTGCACACGTTTCCAGCACCCCGATCAACGGACCAATGCATAAGATCACTGACGTTGAGAGCTACAACCATTACTTTGGATGGTACGGCGGCAAGATGGAACAGAACGGACCATGGCTTGACAACTTCCATGAGATCCATCCTGACATCTGCATCGGTGTTTCCGAGTATGGATGCGAGGGTATCATCAACTGGCACAGCAGCACTCCACAGTGCAAGGACTATACAGAAGAGTATCAGGCGCTTTACCATGAGCATATGGCACAGGTACTTGAGGATCGTCCTTGGATCTGGAGCAGCCATGTATGGAACATGTTCGACTTTGGATGCGCAGCCCGTCAGGAGGGCGGCGTAGGCGGACGTAACAACAAGGGTCTTATGACCATCGACCGCAAGACCAAAAAGGATTCCTACTATGTATACCAGGCATACTGGAGCAAAACTCCAATGATCCACATTGCAGGAAAACGCTACGCACAGCGTGCAGGTGAGACCACCCTCATCAAAGTATACTCCAACCAGGATGCAGTTACCCTTTGCATCAACGGCAAGGAAGTGGCTACTAAAGAGGCACACCGCGTATTCCAGTTTGAGGTTGCTCTTGAGGAAGGCTGCAATATCATCGTGGCTAAAGCCGGTGACGTATGCGACAGCTGCACTCTTGAGAAAGTAGCAGAGGAGCCATCCTGCTATACACTGCCTGAGTTCAACGAGCGTCAGGAAGGCGTAGCAAACTGGTTCCAGCAGATGGGAAGCCTGGACCTCACCGCTCCTATGGAATTCCCTGAGGGATACTACAGCATTAAAGATAATTTTGAGACACTTGCAGGAAATGAAGAAGCATTTGGAGTCGCTGCAAAAGCAATGAAGCTTCTTTCCGGATTTGTGATCCAGCCGGGTGCAGGTATGTGGGATATGATGAAATCCATGAGCATGGAGGGAATGCAGAATATGATGCCTGACATTCCTGAAGGATTCCTTGAGGGAATTAACGCTCAGCTCATCAAGATCAAAAAATAATCATAGCTGAAATGCAGACAGCCGCGTTTGATAACGCGGCTGTTTTTGTGTCAGGCAATAAAAAAGAGAGGTGTTCGTATGAACACCTCTCTTAAGAGATTGTTTTTAATTATTTGGTGTGCTCAAGAGCAAGAGTTCTGGTAGTGATATCACATACAGAAGCTGGTCCGTAGTACTGGATAGCACCTGGGTAGGTGAATGCAGTCTCTACTGCCCACTGATCTCTGTGAGCCTCAAAGTATTTGAATGGAGCACCATCAAGCTCAACAAGAGCTTTCTTGATAACTGGCTTATCTTTACCGTTTCTTCTCTCCATGTTGAACATTTTGGAGATTGGCATACCGCCTGCAACCCACTCCTCAGCCGGTGCGGAAAGGTTGGATACTTTGGAAAGATATCCGGTGTAGCCGTACTGGATGAGCATGAATGCGTTGTATCCAAGGGAGTAGCAGTAGTCAGCATCGAAGTTGGATGGGAATGCACATCTTCCTTCGTAACCGAAGAAGTGATGCTGGGTTCCGAATTTACCAACATAGGTACCTGCTGCTTTTCTCTTAGCGAGCTCAGCTTTTACCATCTCGGAGAAGAGTTTCTCGGACTCGATGAGGGATACCTGTACGTTTCCGTGTGGGTCTCTCTCAAGGAAGAGCTGCTGCTGGATCATCTGTGGAAGTACATCAAATACTGCCATGGAAGCCTCGGTAAGACCTGCTTTGATGAAGTCATATTTAGCTGCCCAGTCCGGAAGAGCGTTGAATTTCTCGGTAGCCTCGCCTGCAAGAAGCTCGTTGATCTCAGCGATGAGTACGGAGAACTCTGGAACGAACTCTACGATACCCTCTGGGATGATAGCAACACCAAAGTTGTTTCCGTTAGCTGCACGTTTCTCTACAGCGTCTGCGATCTGGCTTGCGATCTGTGCAAGAGACATTTTCTTCTCAGCAACTTCCTCGCCGATCAGGCAGATGTTTGGCTGGGTCTCAAGTGCACACTCAAGAGCTACATGGGAAGCGGAACGTCCCATAACTTTGATGAAGTGCCAGTATTTCTTAGCGGAGTTAGCATCACGCTCGATGTTTCCGATCAGCTCAGAATAAGTTTTGGTAGCGGTATCGAAACCGAAGGAAGCCTCGATGTCCTCGTTCTTAAGGTCACCGTCGATGGTCTTAGGACATCCGATTACCTGTACGCCGGTGTTGTGAGCTGCCATGTACTCAGCAAGTACAGCTGCGTTGGTGTTGGAATCGTCACCACCGATGATAACTACAGCGGTAAGGCCGTGTTTCTTAGCTACTTCCTCAACAACTGCGAACTGCTCCTCAGTCTCAAGTTTGGTTCTTCCGGAACCGATGATATCAAAACCGCCGGTGTTTCTGTACTGATCGATATAGTCGTCAGTGAACTCGATGTAGCTGTCCTCAAGAAGACCGCTTGGGCCGCCCTTGAATCCAAGAAGAACGTTGTCTTTGTTGGTAGCCTTTAATGCATCGTAAAGACCGGAAACAACGTTGTGTCCGCCAGGAGCCTGTCCGCCGGAAAGGATAACGCCAACTACCTGCTTTTTAGCAGCGGAGGTGTTCTGACCTTTCTCGAAGGTGATCTCCGGTTTTCCATAGGTGTTAGGGAAGAGTGCTTTGATCTGCTCCTGGTCAGCTACAGATTCGGTAGCTTTGCCTTCTTTTACGCAGATCTCTGCAATACCGTTTCTAAGCATTCCAGGAAGCTTAGGAGAATATTCATATCTTGCAATCTGAAGTGGTGAAAGATTCATGTTGGTACTCCTTATAATATTGAATTTTTTAGTCGTATAAATGCTAAATCATTTTGATGAAAATGTAAATAGTCTTTTTTGATTTTTTCTTATCATTTCCTATTATATGCAGCATTTACAAACCCTTACGGAGAGGCGGATATAACAGGGATTCTGGCATTTTTACCATATTTTTGCGTGAATCCGGAAAAAATACAAAAAAATAAGAAAAATGTCCTCGGAAAAGAGAAAAGTATATGATATAATGCACAATATATAGGGGATTATGCTGCCTGTTATAGCTAAAACAGACAAAAAACAGCTGAAACAGCAGAGAGCTCCCGGATTTATAAATCTTTATAAAAGGAGAGGATAAAAATGGATCTTGCAAGCTACAAAAAAATGAAAGACTACCTCATCTGTGTAGACTCTGACGGATGCGCTATGGACACAATGGACATCAAACATATCCGCTGCTTTGGCCCATGTATGGTAACCGAGTGGGGCCTTGAGGAGTGGAAGGATGAGATCCTTACCAGATGGAATGATATCAACCTTTACACCATGACCAGAGGAATCAACCGCTTTAAAGGTCTGGCTATGGCACTTGATGAGATCAACACAAAATACACACCAATCGACGGTGTAGCTGATCTTGTAAAATGGGCAGATGAGAGCCCTGAGCTTTCCAACGCCGCTGTAGAAAAAGCTATTGAGGCTACCGGTGCTGACGTATTCAAAAAAGCACTTTCCTGGTCCAAGGCTGTTAACGAGAGCATCAACGCACTCCCATTTGAGGAGAAGAAGCCATTTGAGGGCGTTAAAGAAGGTCTTGCTTATGCTCATGAGCTGGCTGATATCGTTATCGTTTCCTCCGCTAACCTGCAGGCAGTAGAAGAAGAGTGGGAGCTCTATGGTCTTTTAGATCATGTTGACCTTCTTATGTCACAGAACTACGGCAGCAAAGCATTCTGTATCGGCGAGATGCTTAAAAAGGGTTATGATAAAGATAAAGTATTCATGTGCGGAGACGCCCCTGGAGACTTTGACGCGGCTAAGAAAAATGATGTTTACTATTATCCGATCCTTGTCCGTCATGAAAAAGAGTCCTGGGCTGAGTTTAGATCCACTGCAGTACAGAAGCTTCTGGACGGAGAATTCGGCGGTGCATATCAGGAAGAAAAGATCCAGCAGTTCCTGGATAACCTGAAATAATCCGAAAGCTATGTAAAAAAGTAAAAATTCATTTTTTTAAAGTAATTATATGGTGATATGTAACATATCTCTGTATTTTTTACACACCTTTTAGTATAATTATCCCAACGGATAAAGAGCGACTTTTTTCCAGCAACTAATATTTCAGTAAGAAAAAAATCATAGGAGACGGTTCAAATGAAAATTAATGAACAGGGC
>JAGHUU010000236.1 GCA_018064695.1 Candidatus Blautia equi
GACAGCATGCAGGTATGCTGCGAAGCGGCCCGGAGTGAAAAGGATTGCTGCGGGAATGCTGAGAGCGGGGAGAAGTATGCCCGCAAAGACAGCAGAATCCGCTATATGGATCTGAAGGAGAATCTTGGTATTGCTGAGAATACCAACGCAGCCCTTAAGATGGCCACCGGAGACTTTATTGGTCTCCTGGATCACGACGATCTGCTGGCACCGAATGCCCTCTATGAAGTGGCAAAGGCCCTGGCTGCAGATCCGGAGGCGGATACCCTCTACACGGATGAGGACAAAGTAACCATGGATCTGGATGAGCATTTTCAGCCGCATCTGAAGCCGGATTTCAACCTGGATCTTCTTAGAACCAATAACTATATCTGCCACTTTTTTGTGGTAAGAAGAAGCATCGTAGATAAAGTGGGCGGCTTCCGCCGGGAGTTTGACGGCGCCCAGGATTACGATTTTATTTTCCGCTGCGTGGAGCAGTCCCTCAAGGTGGCCCATGTGCCGGAGATCCTCTACCACTGGCGCACCCACAAAGCCTCCACGGCCGACAACCCCGCCAGCAAAATGTACGCCTTTGAGGCAGGCAAACGTGCCATCGAGGCTCACCTGCAGCGAACCGGCGTGCAGGGTGAGGTCAGCCATACCATGGACCTTGGTTTCTACCGCGTAAAATATCCGGTGACCGGAGATCCTCTGGTCTCCATCATCATCCCAAACAAAGACCAGGCCGACACCCTGAAAGCCTGCCTGGATTCCATCCGGGAAAAAACAACCTACAAAAACATCGAGATCCTCATTGTGGAGAACAACAGCACCGGTGAGGAGATCTTCCGCTATTATAAACAGCTCTCAAAAGAGCCGGACATCCGTCTGCTCCGCTGGAAGAGGGAATTCAACTACTCCGCCATCAACAACTCTGCGGCAGCCAAAGCGAAAGGCGAGTACCTTCTGTTCTTAAACAACGACATCACCGTCATCACCCCGGACTGGATCCAGGAGATGCTGGGTGTCTGCATGAGAAAAGAAGTGGGAGCCGTAGGTGCCAAGCTCATCTACCCTGACAACACCATCCAGCATGCCGGCTGCGTGATCGGCATGGGAGATATTGCCGGAGCCATGTTTGTGGGCATGCCTGCCGAGCGCAGCGGTTACCTGCACAAAGCCAGCATCTTACAGGACATGAGCGCAGTCACCGCAGCCTGCCTGCTCATGAAAAAATCCGTCTTTGACGAGGTGGGCGGCTTCGAGGAAAAACTGGCCGTGGCCTTCAATGACATGGACCTTTGCCTGAAGGTGCGTGAGACCGGCGCCCTTATAGTTTACGATCCATACGCTCAGCTCTACCACTACGACTCCAACAGCCGCGGCGCCGAGGACAGCTCGGAAAAGATCCGCCGCTTCCAGAGCGAGATCGAATATATGCGAACCAGATGGATCAGCATCTTAAAGGACGGCGATCCATATTATAATAAGAATCTTTCCCTGACCAAATGGAACTATTCCCTGCGCCCCCTGCCGGGAATGAAGACGGGAAAAGAATGAGGAAAACTATGCAGAATGTATCGGTGATCATACCGAATTTTAATGGATTAAAATATCTGGACGGCGTGCTTTCCACCTTAAGAGCCCAGACCATGAAGGGCATAGAAGTCATCCTTGTGGACAATGGTTCCAGCGATGGCAGCTGTGCTTATGTGCAGGAAAACTACCCTGAGGTGAAGCTCATCGCCCTTCCGGACAATACCGGCTTCTGCGGTGCGGTGAACGTGGGCATCCGCGCAGCCGCCGCGCCTTACGTGCTGCTCTTAAACAACGACACCGAGGTGGAACCGGACTTCGTAAAGGAGCTCTACCTGGCCATCCGCCGTCATCCAAAAGCCTTCTCCTGCGCATCCCGCATGGTGCAGTATACAAATAAGGAACTTCTGGACGACGCCGGAAACTACTACAGCGCCCTTGGCTGGGCCTTCGCGCGCGGCAAGGGAAAACCGGTCAGCACCTACGAAAAAGAGGAGAAGATCTTCTGTTCCTGCGCAGGCGCTGCTATTTATAAAAAAGAAATCTTTGATGAAATCGGCTTCTTTGACGAGGAGCACTTTGCCTACCTGGAGGATGTGGACATCGGATACCGCGCCCGCATCTACGGCTATGAAAACTGGTACGCACCAAAAGCCATCGTCTACCACGTGGGCAGCGGCACCACCGGCTCCCGCTACAACGATTTCAAAACCAGATACTCCTCCAGAAACAATGTATATATGCTCTATAAAAACATGCCGCTTCCGCAGATCATCTTAAATCTGCCATTGCTGGCCGCCGGCTTTGGCGTGAAGCTTTTATTCTTCTCCTTAAAAGGCATGGGAAAAGAGTATGCCGCCGGCATCAAAAACGGATTCCAGATCAGCAGAAAAGAGCGAAAAGTGCCGTTTACATGGGCCCACATGGGCGCCTACACCGGCATCCAGCTGGAGCTCTGGGCCAACATTTTCCGCCGTATTTATTGATTCACAGGAAAATCCTATGAATCAATGCCCTCCGGGCGGGATGTGACTGCTGCACAGGGGAAGCTGCAAGCTGAAGCTTGCGTGCGCCAGCACGCAAAGAGTGCAGTGCACTCTTTGTTAAAAAACGTAACACATAAAGCGGAATTCCATAATATTTGGTTAAAATTTCAGTTGCGTTTAACCGGTTCATAAGATATGATATAAGGACTAATGGTTACTAAGAGTCTGTTTACCGGCCTGCCGGTGAACAGTATCACGAATGAACTGACCGAGGTGACAAAAATTGTTTCAGGATAACCAGAGAGAATTCAGTCGTCTCCAGATGTTGATCGACATCCTGCTCATTGTAGTTTCCTATCTGCTGGCCTGGTGGCTGCGTTTTGCAGGCCCCTTTGCACACACAGCGGTGCGCGCCCGCAGCTTTGAACAGTACATGTTTGCACTGGTGTTCATCATTCCGGTGTATCTTATCTTATATTATGCGTTTCGTCTGTTTGAGCCCCTTCGTCTGCAGGGGCGCCGACTGATTCTTTCCAACGTTCTGAAAGCCGACACGCTGGGACTCCTTCTCATCATGTTTGCTTTATATATGATCAACGAATCGGACTTCTCCCGATTGATGATCTACTTTTTTTATGCCCTGAATGTTGCTTTGGAGTGGGGCGTGCGTCTGGTGGAGTATTATATTATGCGAAAGGCCAGACAAAAAGGAATCAATCAGAAGCAGATCCTGCTGATTGGCTACAGCCGGGCGGCAGAGGAGTACATAGACCGCGTACTTACCAATCCCCAGTGGGGCTATGTGATCCGCGGCATCTTAGATGACCACGTGGAGGCCGGCACTCTGTACAAAGGCATAAAAGTATTAGGTAAGATCGCCAATCTGAACTACATCCTCCCACAGAATCACCTGGGAGAGATCGTCATCACACTGAGACTGAACGAATATGACCGGTTAAAGGAGATCGTGGCGCTCTGCGAGAAATCCGGCGTCCACACCAAATTTATTCCGGATTATAATGATATTATACCAACCAGGCCGTATACAGAAGACCTGCAGGGCGTGCCCGTCATCAACATCCGCTATGTTCCCCTTTCCAACACCTTTAATGCGCTGTTAAAGAGGAGCATGGATATTGTGGGATCCCTTGCAGCTATTATTGTGGCATCTCCTGTGATGCTTGTTTTGTGTGTCCTCATAAAGCTCACCTCCAAAGGTCCCCTTATCTACACCCAGGAGAGAGTAGGACTCCACAACAAAACCTTCCGCATGTATAAATTCCGTTCCATGGAGGTACAGCCGGAGGCGGAGGAGCGCAAAGCCTGGACAGTGAAAAACGACCCAAGAGTTACGACTATAGGAAAAATTATGCGCAGGACCAGTCTGGATGAACTGCCGCAGCTCTTCAATATCCTTATGGGAAACATGAGCCTGGTAGGTCCACGCCCTGAGCGTCCCTTCTTCGTGGAAAAATTCCAGGAGGAGATCCCAAGATACATGGTCAAGCACCAGGTGCGTCCGGGCCTTACCGGATGGGCACAGGTGAATGGCTACCGCGGAAATACCTCCATCCGAAAGAGAATCGATTATGATCTGTATTACATTGAAAACTGGTCCGTGGGACTGGATATCAAGATCCTGATCATGACCTTCTTCACCGGATTTATCAACAAGAATGCGTATTGAAAACTAACAATTGTGAGGATGAAAAATGGCTAAGCCTAAGAAGAAAAAATCATTGTTTGGAAAAATCATGTTTGCCCTTGAGGTTCTGATCCTGATTCTCTTTATCGGAGTATTATATGTATGGAACCAGGTAAACCAGAGAATGGAGATCCTGGAGGAGCCTGCCAAGGAGTTCCATGAGGAGAAGATCGTAATCAACCCGGAAGCACCGCGAATGACCGGATATAAGACCTATGCCCTCTTTGGCATTGACCACCGTGATAAGAACCCTGAATTAAGTGGCGAGAACAGTGATACCATCATCATTGCCAGTGTAAATAACGATACCAAGGATATTAAAATGGTATCTGTATACCGTGATACCTTCCTCAACATCGGAGACGGTGTTTATGCCAAGGCCAATGCCGCATATGCATACGGCGGACCGGAGCAGGCTATTTCCATGCTCAATAAGAACCTGGACCTGGATATTACCGATTATATTACCATTGATTTTAATGCGCTGGTTACAGCGGTTGACTGTCTGGACGGTCTGGATGTACCGCTTTCCTATGCAGAGATCGAACATATGAATAACTACTGCGTAGAGGTATCAGAGGAGGTTGAAAAGGACTATACTCCAATCGAGTTTCCTGTAGAGCATCCGGATACCGACGCGGGTCTGGAGGAAATTCTGGGAACCTTCCATCTGAACGGTGTGCAGGTTACTTCCTACTGTCGAATCCGTTACACCGCAGACCTGGATATGGGACGTACCGCCCGCCAGAGAGCTACCATCCAGCGTATCGTGGATAAAGCGAAAAGAGCCGGCCTCAGCCGAATCTTCAACATGATGGATGAGGTCTTCCCACAGGTAAAGACTTCTCTTACCAAAGAGGAGATTCTGCAGATGATCCCATCACTTATGAGATATTCCCTGAATGATACCGTAGGATTCCCGCTTGAGTACAAATTCTCCAATGCAAGGGGAAGCATCATTGTTCCTACCAGTCTGGTATCCAATGTAAAAGATCTGCATAAGTTCTTATACGGCGATGAAGGCGAGTATGAGGTCACAGAAGAGGTAAAAGCCTACGGTGCAAGAATCATCGAGATCTGCGGCGGCGAGGAGAAGCTGGAGACCGAGCGCAAGGAAAACACTGAGGAAAATACCGCAGATGACAACTTCATCTGGTATGAGAACACTGAGACTTATAATACCGAGAATAATTACAATAATAATTACACCGGAAATACCGGTAATGCCGGATATGATTATGACTATAATGATAATGGCAATGGCGGCGGTGATTATTATGAGGAGAATAACGGTGGAGGATATACCGGCGGTGGCGATTACACCGGAGGCGGAGATTTCACCGGAGGTGAGGATTACACCGGAGGCGGTGATGCCGGCGGTGGAGATTATACCGGAGGCGGAGATTTCACCGGTGGTGACGATTATACCGGCGGTGGAGACGCCGGCGGCGGAGATTATTCCGAGCCGGAGACTACCGGAGGGTATGAGGAATCCTACGGCGGCGATGCCGAGAGTTACGGTGTTTCCGAGACCGGCGGCGGGGATGCAGTTGAGAGCTACGCAGACGAGGCATCCGAACCGATACAGAATTGGGAAGAGTAATCCTTTCTGTGAAATGTTTTAAAGCGAATACAGGGCTGTGACCGACAGGCACAGCCCGTTTTTTCCATAAGGAGCCTTGTAACTGATAGCTGCGGTTCAGAAGTTCTGTGAGCAACGGTTACACCCCGGATTTATTTGAGGAGCACTGCGACGGATGGTTGCAGCCTGTGTTTTCTATAAGGAGCTTTTATGAAGACTGTTGATATCATTATTCCCTCCTACAAGCCGGGAGCGGAATTTGAAGATCTGCTGAAGAGGCTGGATGCCCAGCATGTGCAGGCGGAGCACTGGATCATTATGAATACGGAGGAGCAGTACTGGGACTCCCGCTGGGAGGAGCTGTATCCGCAGCTGCAGGTGCACCATGTGACAAAGGAGAGCTTTAATCACGGCGGCACCAGAATGCAGGGTGCGGGGTATTCTCATGCGGATGTGATGGTGTTTATGACCCAGGACGCCCTGCCGGCGGACAGGGATCTGATAGGAAATCTGCTGGCTGCGCTGGAGCAGGAGGAACGCATTGGAGCGGCTTACGCAAGGCAGCTGCCTAAGAAGGACTGCGGTTTTCTGGAGCGATATACCAGAGCGTTTAATTATCCGGAGGAATCCCATGTAAGGTGGGAGGCGGATCTTGAGAAGTTTGGAATTAAGACGTTCTTCTGTTCAAATGTCTGCGCAGCGTACAAACGGGATGTGTTTGATGCGCTGGGGGGATTTGTGGAGAAGGCGATCTTTAATGAGGATATGATTTATGCGGGGGGATTGATTCACGCAGGCTATGGAATCGCCTACGCGGCGGGCGCCAGAGTGTACCACTCTCACAATTATTCCGGAATCGCACAGTTCCACCGAAATTTTGATCTGGGCGTCTCCCAGGCCGAACACCCGGAGATTTTTGCGGATGTGCCGTCTGAGGGGGAAGGGATTGCGTTGGTTAAACGCTCCCTGCAGCACCTGCTGAAAACCAATCATCCGGAGCTGATTCCTACACTGATCTACCAGAGTGGGTGCAAATATCTTGGCTATCTTGCCGGTAAGCACTATCAGAAACTGCCGAAAACACTGATTTTGAAATTTACGATGATGCCATCGTATTGGGAATAAAAAAGCATAGCCCCCGTTCCGGGGGCAGCACCTGCCCCACCCACCCGCCCCTCGCCCCCTTACGGGTGGCAAGGTCTCACAGGGAGTGACAACGATCCTGTCGTGTAGGGGCGGGTGGGCGGGCAGAGTAGGAAGGGGTTCACCCCTTCCCATCCCTAAATATAATTCATAAATGAAATACACACTTTGAACACATATCTTTGCTATATTAAAAGAGTCAGAGAATTTCTCTGGCTCTTTATCAGTTTTAGAGAGGTAAAACCGCATGTACGAAGAACCGCAGTATACGCATTATGAAATACAGAAAAAACCAACTCCGGAGGAAGCGGACTTTACTCCCCGCTGGAAGCAGGAAGGGTATGAACGCAGAAAAAAGAAAAAAAGCTTTGCCCTGCGTTTATTGCAAACGCTGATCCT
>JAGHUU010000078.1 GCA_018064695.1 Candidatus Blautia equi
CAGCTTTATATGGATTATTCCACGCAGATCTACAATATTTATCTGAAATATATCGCTCCTACGGATATTCATGTTTATTCCATTGATGAGGTCTTTATTGACGTTACCGATTATCAGCTTCTTTATAAGATGTCCGCCAGGGATCTCTGCATGACTATGATCAGGGAGATTTTGTATACTACCGGGATCACCGCCACCGGGGGCATTGGGAGCAACCTTTATCTGGCCAAGGTCGCCATGGATATCGTTGCAAAGCATGTCCCGGCGGATGAGAACGGCGTGCGCATTGCGGAGCTGGATGAGATTTCTTACAGAAAGCTCTTGTGGACCCACACGCCTCTTACGGATTTCTGGCAGATCGGAGAAGGGTATGCGCGGAAACTCATGGCGCATGGCATGTACACCATGGGGGATGTGGCGCGCTGTTCCATTGGAAAGGATGATGAGTATCTGAATGAGGAGCTTTTGTATAAGCTCTTCGGCATCCGGGCGGAGCTGCTTATTGATCACGCCTGGGGGTATGAGCCCACTACCCTGGTGGACATCCGCGCCTATGTGCCGGAAAATAACAGTCTCAGCTCCGGGCAGGTGCTTCACTGCCCTTATTCTTATGATAAGGCGCTTCTTATTGTAAAAGAGATGACGGATCTGCTGGTGCTGGCTCTGGTGGAGAAGGGGCTGCTTACCGATCAGCTGACGCTTACCCTGGGCTACGACCGCGAGGGCATTGATCCTTCTTATGATGGTCCCCTGGTTGTGGATTATTATGGCAGGCTGCATCCCAGGCACAGCCACGGCACTTTGAATCTGGGTAAAATGAGCTCCAGTACGGAGCTTATTATGGAGGGGATGATTGAGCTGTTCCGCCGCATTGCGGATCCCCGCGTTATGGTTCGCCGTATCAATATCACTGCAGCGCATATCCTCCGGGAGGAACAGGTACCGCTGGTTCCGCCTTTTGAACAGCTGTCCCTGTTCACTGATTACGAGGAACTGCAGAAAGCACGCCAGGCGGAGATTCAGCAGATAAAACAGGAGCGCAGCCTCCAGAAAGCTATGATCTCCATCAAAAACCGCTTTGGAAAAAACGCCGTTCTAAAAGGAATGAACCTCCTGGAAGGCGGCCGCACCATAGAACGCAACGCCGAAATAGGCGGCCACCGCGCAGGATAACCCCCACCCACCCGCCCACCCCTCCCAATTGGGTATAGGAATCAGCATCCGCAAGTGGAAATGCAGCAATCTGCTTCCGCCGGTGGAAATGCATCGATCTGATCACGCCCGTGGAAATGCGTTGGTCTGGCCTCGCCGGTGGGGGGTGGATGTTTGAGTTGAAAGGAGTTTTTTATGAATGAAGTTTTTACTTATGAAGATATTTTGTATCGTCCGCGGCCGGTTTCGGAGAGGCATGCGCCTATGCCGGCGCTTTCCCGGGCGGCTATTTTTTCTCCTTATGCTGCCCTCACAGGTTTTGAAGGTCAGATTCTGGATGCCTGCCACCAGCGCTGCAACCGCATCCTCCTCACGGAGGAAGAGCAGGTCCCCATCCACCGCATGCTCCGGGCTCTGAAAAAACACGACCGCATCACCGTCACCTATTTCCTCTACTCCCCCGGAACCGACGGCCACGGCGGATTCGCCGAAGGCGAGTACCTGACCCTCACCGGAACCGTCCTCTCCCTCACCCCTTCCGCCCAAACCCTCCGCCTGGAAACCCCCGAAACCACCACCGACATCAACTTCGAAGACATCCTCTCCCTCTCCTACACAAAAAACGCCAGATAACGCAGCTTCCATTCTGCATTATCTGGCATTCTCCATTCTATTATATTTATATTGATTTATCTATCGCTATATTGCTATATCCCCAGAAACTGCCATAACCCAGTCGTCGGGATGTAAGTGCCTGAGCAGGGGCACTTTAGAGGCGGTTTTAGCATTTACGAGATCCACTCCTTACGTAAACTTAGGCGCGAAGGCTCTCCTGAGCGTCTTAGTTGGAGTTTGAAAATCCGTAGTGTAACGGAGGATTTTCAGCCCAAAGTTGCGCAGCAATTTTGGGGTTTCCGCTGTTTTTAGCTTGGAAATGCGTTGCCGGGTGCCCCTGCTCAGGCACTTACATCCCGGCGACGTCCGCCTTATTCCTCTACTTTTTTCCTTCCGGATTCAATCAACTCGGCCTCATACTTTTCCGGGTTTTTCAAGTAGAAATCCTGATGATATTCTTCAGCATCATAGAAACTCTTGAATGGCTCCAGCGCTACAGCGCATTTCTTTCCGGATTCTTTTTCAAGAGCGGCGATCATCTTCTCTGCCACAGCCTTCTGCTCATCATCCAGATAATAGATTGCCAGTGTGTAGGAGTGCCCGCGGTCGATAAACTGGCCTCCGAAATCGAAGGGATCCACATGCTCCAGGAAAGTTTCCACCAGCTTTTCAAAGCTGACCACCTCCGGATCAAACCTCACCATAAAAGCCTCCCTGTGTCCGGTGCGCTGTGCCTTCACATCCTCATAAACCGGATCCACCTCATCGCCTCCGGAGTAGCCGCTCACTACCTTCTCCACACCCATCATCTCAAACACAGGTGTGATGCACCAGAAACAGCCGCCTGCAAAATAAGCTAACATCATACCTTCTCCTTATACTCTCTCCAGACTCTTTCTGATCTTTTTGAGCTTCAGACCACAGTGTACCAAAAGATACAGATAAAGAACAAACATCACACAGAAGAACACTCTGAAAAATACATCACTTCCATCCGGGCTGCTTACCGTGAAAACTCTGGCAAGCTGTGGAACCACACAGCAGAAGAAGATCACCAGCAGCGGCAGCATACGGGTTTTGATCACATGGCCGATCATATCCAGCTTAGATTCATTATCGGAAAAGATCTCCTCTTCCTCCGCAGACTCCATCTGAGATGCAGGTTTGCGGAAATACAGCCATCCTGCACACTGCTGAAAATATTCCCATCCGTAATCCAGGAACATCTGCTTATAAGCACTGTTCTCAGTTCCGTTTTTATAATCCAGTCTGTAAACCACATCCTCAGGCTCACATTTCTCAAAGAAATAAAAGCACGGTATTGTCATCTTTACCAGCTTCAGGCCCTTTTTATGCATATCGCGAAGCCATGCCTCCTCCTCTGCATAATCTGAAATTGTAAAAAATCTGATCTTCATCTCACTCATTGATCCATTCCCCCTGACTGTTCTTATACAGTCTCTCAATTCTCTTAATTTCCAGTTCCAGTACTTCTCTGCCCTGCGCTGTAATGCAGTAGAGCTTTCTCTTATCTTCCTCCCGGACAAATCCGATGAGGCCGTCATTTTCCATTTTGCTGAGTGTTCCATACATAGTGCCGGGACTGATGGTCACCTTACCGGCTGTCATCTGCTTTACCTGCTGCCCGATGCCGTATCCATGCTGCGGTTCCTGCAGGCAGAACAGAATATAAAACCCGGTCTCCGTCATGGGACAGTACACACGCCTGATCCTCTCTTCCATTCTGATACCTCTCTTTTTTTTATATCTTTCAGCTCGATGCATTTCGCTTCGATGTATCGTACTTCGATATATTATATATATCACACCTCGATATACTTGTCAACATAAAAAAAGACACGAAAGCAAAAACTTTCGTGCCTTTTTTTCATATTAGAATGGGGATCCTGTTACAGAATTGGTGAGTCGGAATTCCTGATTTCCCTGATATTCACCCAATCCCGAAACTCCGCTTGTGATCACCCGGAACACCGAACCATCAGAAGAAAAGGAATAGCTTCCTGATCCATTAAATTCCGGCATGGCACCACTGTAAACGGAACTGGAGATAGAATAAACATTCTCCCAAACTCCTGTTTTTGTATTCGATGCCCTGGCATTTGTAAGTTCCATAGTGCGAATATCTCCGGAAGTACCGTTAGAATAACATTCCAGGAAATTGCTGAACGATGACATGCTGATGTCTTTTATACCCAGATCAAAAACCATAAGTTTATCCCAGGCATTTGTTAAACAATCCTGAATCCAGAATTCGATGGTCGTATTTCCAGTCTCCTCAGAAATACCGCACTGAAGCAACATGCGATACCATTGTCCTCTATTCAGACTGTATGAAATACGGCAGCTGGAAAAGGTTCCCGCCTCTTCTCCTTCATCCACAATGTCCAGATAACCTGTATCTGTTTTATAATAGATCGGTCTGGCATGAATTCTGCCCCTGTTTCCGTTCAGATCCGTGTACTCTGTATCCCAGATACTTAATATAGCAAGCTGTTGTGTCGCATTATTCTGAAAGCCTGCATAGGCCTGAATATAATCCCCTATCTGCAGGTACTGGTTTTTTACAGAGTCAGTACTCATCCACCAGTTGGCCGGACATACATAAGTATATTCCGGAAAGTAATCCATTTTAAAATCCACACAGAATTGATTATACATACTATCTGAAAATGAATAGTAGGAAGATGCATACGGAGCACGTTCTGATGAAACAGCATTATGTGAACGGATCTGTTCCTCTGTAGGAAAGGTCATAAGTGAAGACCAGTCCACAGATGCCGCATTTACAGTAAATATCACTCCCAGCAGGGAAAATATCCATAGCACAGTCATAAATAATCTTTTTTTCATATCCATACCTCTTTTATATCTATAGATGTGTTGCTTCAAACCTTCTCAAATACAGGCATGTACTCGATCGGGGCCTGTACGTGTACGGTACATCCGCCCTGGAATACCTCTCCGGTGCTGGTGAGTTTCCATTGGCCTGCCGGCAGGTAAACATCGCGCTCAAACTCGTTGAGGTGGATGATCGGCGCTGCCAGATACTTGTCGCCGAACATATACTGATCCTTCAGTTCCCAGCACTTCTCGTCCTCCGGAAATTCGTAGAACATGGTACGGATCAGCGGGGAACCGTTGGTATGAGCTTCCTCATAGAGCCCCTTAATATAATCATGCATGGAAATACGGATGTCATAGTATTTCTTCATGATCTTATAGTTCTCCTCGCCATAGCTCCAGAGCTCGTTTGGCTGGCCGGTGTGCAGATAGCCGCCGCCCCAGTCTCTGTTGTCAAGAGGCGGGATATTGTAAGGACCGCGGTCGCCGTGCATACGGAGCACTGCGGAATAAACCGCAAACTGATACCAGCGGATCAGCAGCTGCCGGAAATCAGGATCATTCACATCGTCAGTCATAAAGCCGCCAATATCGGTGGTCCACCATGGAATACCCGCAAGACCCATGTTCAGACCGGCCTGGATCTGCTCCTCAAAGGACTGGAAGGTACTTGGGATATCTCCGGACCAGATCACGTTGCCGTATTTCTGGGAGCCGGCCCAGCCGCAGCGAAGCAGGTTGACAACAGGCTTATCGGAGATCCTGCTCATCTCGTCATAGAAGGCTCTGCTGAACATCTGCGGATACATATTGCTGAGGGCCAGTGCAGGGCCATCGCTGTATCGATAGTTTTCAAAATCATAGACACCATAGTCCGGCTCGGAGTTGTCCAGCCAGAACGCATCAATGCCAAGATCATAATAATTCTTCTTACATACTTCCCAGATATACTTTCTGGTCTCAGGGTTGAAAGGATCGATCTCCACACAGTCGCCCTGATAATCGTAAGTCTGCGCTGCGCCGCGCTCGGTGCGGATCAGCAGGCCCTTCTCCATCATAGGTCCAAAGTTCTCACTTCTTCTGTCCACAGAAGGCCAGATAGAAACGATCACGCGGATGCCCATGGAGTGCAGCTCCTCCACCATGGCCTTAGGATCCGGCCAGTAGGTGACATCAAACTTCCAGTCTCCCTGTACGGTCCAGTGGAAGAAGTCGATAACGATCTGGTCGATCTTAATGCCCTCTTTCTGATACTGACGGGCAACGGTGAGTACTTCATCCTGGGTGCGGTAGCGCAGCTTACACTGCCAGAGTCCCATCAGCTCCTCCGGGAACATCTCCGCATGACCGGTCACATCCGTATAATTTGCCAGGATCTGTTTTGGACCGTCCGCCACAGTGATCCAGTAATCCA
Organism: Candidatus Blautia equi; assembly: GCA_018064695.1. Classification (GTDB taxonomy): domain Bacteria; phylum Bacillota; class Clostridia; order Lachnospirales; family Lachnospiraceae; genus Blautia_A; species Blautia_A equi. The sequence goes on from JAGHUU010000078.1 coordinate 6,044, forward strand.
TCTCTCTTGTGGATCTTGCGAGCCACTCGGTATAGTTTTTAGCAAAGGTAACCTGACCAACCGCCGGGTTATTCCACAGGAAGCCGTATCCCAGTGAGGAAACAGCAAACGGAACAGAGATCTGGGAGTTGCGCTGTGCAAGCTCCAGCTCGCAGCCCTTCATATCCAGATATGGCTGCTGATACTGGCCCATACCAAAGATCTTCTCTCCGTCATTGCTCTCAAATTTCAGTTTCAGCTGATATTCCGTAGCGCCGAAAATACCTTTCCACTCACGGCTTACCACCTTCAGGCAGCGGCTGCTCTGAGAGAGTGTGCCGTCATACATGCGGTAGAACTCCTGCAGGATCAGCTTGTCATCTCTGTAGAAACGGATGATGCCGGCAAAATTCACCACTGCTTTCAGTCTTCCGTTTACGATGGTGGCGATCTCCCTCTTATCGATGGTGCCGTCACCTACCCAGTGATCTTCCTCCTCAATGCAGATGGAGGTCTCTGCCTTTACCGGCTCCTCGGTGAGCGCCCAGTCATTTCCGGTAAATTTGCCCAACATGGTGGAGCGTACGCGGAAGGAATCCTTTCCCCAGGCCTCAATGCGGATGATCTCACCGTTATGGTACATCATCAGTGCGCCATTGTCTTTTTCAAATCTCATAGTTACCCCTTTCGCCCGAAACAGCTTCAGGCTGTGCATGATATTTTTTCCTGCCTTAGCCCCGGCAGGTTTCGTTCAGAACAAAATCAGAGAAGACAGCTTTTCCGCCGGTCTCCTTTGTGGAACAGAGAAACAGACCCGCGCGGTTTCCCGTAAAAGTATCCAGCTTAAAATACATCTTATGGGAAGGACCGATCTGAAATCTCACCTCGTCCCTCATATCCGTAAAATCTGCATCAAAAGAGAGCCGAACCACCGGGGAATCCAGCTTCACGGCCGCACATTCGGAAAACGTATACTGATAAGAGGTCATAGCCCCATCCGCCGCAGTCTTCTCCTGCATCACCAGATACAGGTCACCGTCTCTTCTTGTCACAGCCACAAATCCATAGGCGGTCTGCAGCACGGCAAGTCCGGCGTAATCGCCCTCTTTGATCCCGGATGCATCCACCGTAACCTCGCAGTGGGTTCCCGGATAATAAAGTCTCTGAGTAATAGTATTCTTAGCCTGGGTCACGCTGTCAGAGAGGCTTCCGCTTCTCACGCTCCAGGTCTTAGCCTTCGTATCAAGCTCCACCAGGCTCAGATCCGGCTCATGGTTAAACTGCCAGATGCTTCTAAGCCCAAAGCTCGGACCGTCCCCTTCGGAAAAATCGTCGCTGTCAGCAAGCTTTTCATACACATATCCCGGTCTGGTGCTCACGGTGACCGGGTTTAACAGAGTCTCCCGATCCGTGCAGAAAACAGGCTGATCTCCTTCCCACTTCACAGGAACCAGCACAGGGATACGTCCCACCGCGCCTCTGTCCTGGAAAAGAATGGCATACCAGTCGCCCTCCGGCGTGTCCACAATACCGCCCTGGGCCACACCCTGTCCGCAGTATCCGATATCATCCACAAAGACATCCCCGCCTGTGAATTCCCCCTCAAGAGAATCCGATACAAAGCAGGCCTCCGCTCTCATACATCTGCCAACCAGGCTGTGGATAAAGAACAGATAGTACTTTCCGTTGATCTTATAAAAATGCGTGCCCTCGTATCCAAGAGGCGCCTCGTCGCTGTCGCGAACCACAACGCGGTTCAGGCCGCCCTCCTTCGGGCCGCTCAAATCTGCCTTAAGCTCTGTCAGGTGGATCGTGCGGTTTCCGTAAACCACAAACACTCTTCCATCCTCAAAGAGCAGGGAGCAGTCGTGATAAAAGCCTTCCACATAGGACTTTTTCCATGGTCCTTCTATGGAATCCGCTGTATATAGATAAGTCTTCCGGGTGTCGTTGCAGACAAACATCACATAAAATCGGCCTTCATGATAACGAAGGGATGCCGCCCACATGCCCCGGCTGTATATATTTTGTCCGTTTTCCAGCTTCTGCGCCGGCGTACTGTCCAGATAATCGTACACAAACGCAGCATGCTCCCAGTTTATGAGGTCATAGCTTCTTAGGATCTCACATCCCGGCATAAAATACATGGTGGTGCTCACCATATAGTAGGTATCGCCCACACGGATCACGTCCGGATCCGGATAGTCCAGGCGCAGCAATGGATTGATCATAAAGTTTCACGCTTCACTTTCTTAAACCAGACGGTGATCATGGTCAGCATAGAAGTCAGCAGCAGCATCAGGGATGTGCGCGCTGCGGCAGCACCGCCATCCTCCGTAAGAGGAACTTTCGGGAGGCTCTGCCCATCGTTGTTCCCCGAACCAACTGCAGCCGGGCCGGGTTTTTCCCCACCGCCTGCGGGTGCCTTTGGAAGAGCTGCATAGTATCTGTCCACAATTGCCTGCAGCTGCTGCACAAGCTCCTGCAGTTCCTCCGCATCCCGGAAGGCTTCAATGAGGAATCGATAATAGATGATGTCCAGCTCTGCGGCATCTTTGGCACTCTTAGCCAGCGCTTTATATTTAGACAGCAGCTCCGGGCTTCGATACTCTTCTCTCACATTTTCCATATTGCAGATGATATCGTAAATCTTCTTGATGAGGCGGGCTTCCGCTCTGGTCTTTGCCTGACGCAGCCGCGCAATGTAATAATCCACATCAGCGCCGCTCTCTCTTTCCGCCTCAAAGGCAGCAATGGTGTTGGCAATCAGCTCTGAAAGAGAGTCGTCATCTTCCGTATCCCAGTCCTCCTCTTCAAAACCGGGGTCTACGGGAGAGTCACCATTTCCGCCGCCAAAGATCTCTTCAAAGAGCTCCCGCTCTTCTTCATCCAGGCCAGCCAGATAATCGTCTATATCAAAAGGTTCGTCATCGTCATCATCAGGGTCTTCCCCGTCATCCGGGTCCTCCCCATCATCAGGATCTTCTCCGTCATCGTCAGGGTCTTCTCCGTCGTCATCCGGGTCCTCCCCGTCATCGTCAGGGTCCTCCCCGTCGTCATCTGGGTCCTCTCCATCATCATCCGGATCTTCCCCATCATCGTCAGAATCTTCTCCATCGTCATCAGGATCCTCTCCATCATCGTCAGGATCTTCTCCGTCATCGTCAGGATCTTCCCCATCGTCATCAGGGTCTTCCCCATCGTCATCGGGATCCTCTCCATCATCAGGATCCGCCGGTTCCTCGCAGAGAACTACGTCCTCCTCTGATTCTTCGGTGGCTTCTTCCGCGCAGACAGCAGGTTCCTCTATCTCCGCTGCCATTCCCACACCTGTCACGGTCATGGAGAGGCAGATTCCGGCCAGTATTCCCTTTATCCAGTGATCATTCTTCACATTCCGCACCCGGAACACCATCCTTTCTCATCAGCATGGTAAGATACGAGGTTCTTGTGGTCTCGTCCATGCTGTGGCCCAGCAGCCTCGAAGTTTCTTTCAGCGTGGAAAGTGCCTCTTCCCTGTCTTTCTCCTCGGAAACCAGCACCTCCAGCTCCATAAAAAAGCCCAGCCCTTCCACTTCATCCAGGCAGGCAGTCACATTCTCTTTCTCAAAATAGCGGCGGACCTTATTCACGGGATACTGCTTCACATAGCCAAGCGCACGCAGGACTTCCCGCATGACATCCATATCCTCAATGCCCGTCTCCAACTCTTTTCTGGTCATGGATATCTGATCCAGCTTAGGTCCCTTGTATGTCAGAAACGCATGGCTCTCTCCCGTATTCAGGTTTTGCACTCTCCGGATCCGCAGTGCCTCATCGCTTTTCCGGAAATCGTGGAAATCGGAATTAAAATAGAGATCCTCTTCCCGCACACGTTTCCCCTCCCGGAAGCCAAGCTCCGGAAGTCTTCTTTTCAGTTCCTCCGGCTCACCCACCGGCAGTTTGATTTCTACTTCGATCATATTTTCTGCTCCAAAGCATATTCTGAAGCAAGTATAGCAAAAGATCAGTGGTGAAACAAGAAAAAAACGGCAGACCATGAAGGTCTGCCGCCGTAAACGCATTTGTTTTCACAGATTATTCTGCTGCCTCAAGGGACTCCTGAAGAGTGGTTCCAAGTCCGTTAACCTGAGCGTCGATGTCAGAGTAAAGAGCCTGTACACCATCCAGTGCAAGTACGCTGTCGAAGAAGTCTGCATCGTACTCAACAATGCTCATGCCGTTCTTCTCAAGGATCGCTTTGTTGGAAGCGTCGATGTCTGCAAGCTGTGGACGCATCTCATCGAGAGCCTCGGTTACTGCCTGCTGAAGAGCTGCCTGGTATGCTGGGTCAAGAGCCTCAAATGCCTCTTTGCTGATGGCGATCTGGTTAGCGTAAAGGATGTGGTTGGTGCATGCAAGAACCTTCTGAACCTCAGAGAAGTTAGCGCCTACTACGGTATCAGCTGCGTTCTCCTCAGCGTCGATGGTTCCGTTCTGAAGAGCGATGTAAACCTCTGCCCATGCAAGTGGGGTAGGCTCAGCACCGATTGCGCTCCAGAATGCCATATGGTTGCTGTTCTCCATGGTACGGATCTGCATTCCCTTGAAGTCCTCAAGAGTGTTCAGCTCCTGGTTAGCGGTGGTAAGACGATAGGTTGCATTCTGAAGGAAGCCAAGAAGCTTGTAGCCTGCTGCATCATATGCTGCGGAAAGCTGCTGGTTGAATGCGGAATCCTCGCTGTTCAGTACGGTGTTGATGGTGTCTCCGTCGTATTTGGAGAATACCATAGGCATATCAAATACTGCCATCTCAGGGATGAAGGATACTACAGGAGCGGTCTGGCAGACTACGATCTGGATATCGTTGGACTGTACCTGACGAAGAAGGTCAGCGTCGCCGCCAAGCTCGCCGTTTGGATAGTAGTCGATGGTCAGCTGTCCGTCGGTGATCTCATCTACTTTAGCTGCTACCAGCTCGCCGAAGATCTGTCCTGCTGCACCTTTTCCGGTGGAGTCAGCGCCAATGAGCTCTACAGCCTCAAGAGCGGAGTAGTCAACATCCTCTGCCATAACCGGTACAGCAGCAACGGAAAGAGCCATGATTCCTGCAAGAAGTAAAGATACTGTTGTCTTTTTCATGTGAAAAAACCTCCTGAAAAAATAAAAATATAGATTTATTGCAACCGCCCGGCATTTAGTGACCTGCCGGACGATCGTTTTCGATGATAGTTTTGCTTCCGGCTATCAGAGTAAGCCGGGAAGGAAGGTGGAGAACCACGGTACATAAGTGATCACCATAAGAGCGATCAGGAATGCAATGATAAACGGAACGGCCTTTTTAGCAACAGCCATAGGCGCTTCCTCCGCAATATTTCCTGCCACAAAAAGGTCCAGACCAAACGGCGGGGTGGCAAGTCCAATGGACAGACAGCAAACCAGGATAACACCGAAGTGTACAGGATCTACGCCCATCTCCTGCACTACAGGAAGGAGCACAGGGGAGAGAATGATGATAGCCGGGCCGGTATCCATAACCATGCCGAGGATCAGGAAGATGACAACCAGTACGGTCAGCACGGCAAAGGTGGAATGGAAGTTTCCGAGAATGAATTTCTCCACAACTTTAGTAGCCTTGGTAAGGGAAAGTACACGGCCGAATGCGGTAGCAAATGCCAGTACGAATGCCAGACCTCCGTAGGTCTTAACTGCCTCACAGAGGAATGGTACAAGCTCCTTCACCTTGATGGTGCGGTAGATGAGGAGAGATACGATCAGCGCGTAAACTACAGATACAGTAGCTGCCTCTGTAGGGGTGAAGAATCCGGAATAGATTCCGCCAAGTACAATGATCGGGCAGAGCAGCGCCCAGAAGCTGTCTGCAAAGAGCTTCATGAAGCCGATGGCATGCAGCTCATCCATACGTGTGTTGATCTTTGCTCTGTCCTCGCCGTGGCGCACGCAGTAGAACACTGCATAGACCATCAGAGCGACACCGATGAGGATACCAGGAAGAATACCGCCAAGGAACAGGTCTCCTGTGGAAACTCCGGTGGCCAGAGAATAAAGAACGAACGGGATGGACGGAGGAATGATAACGCCAAGACCGCCTGCTACGGCAATGAGTCCTGCACTCCATTTCTTCTCATAACCCAGGTCTGTGAGGAACGGCACACACATGGAACCTACAGCGGCTGTGGTAGCCGGGCCGGAACCGGAAATAGCACCGTAGAACAGACAGGTCAGGATAACGGAACATGGAAGTCCGCCCGGAAGTCTTCCCGCAAAGTATGCAAAGAAGTTAAAAAGCTTTTTGGAAATACCGCCCTTGGCCATGATAACGCCGCCTAAGATGAACAGTGGCACTGCCAGGATAGGTGTGGAGTTGGCACCGGAGAAGGTATTATTTAAGATCTGTACAATGGAGCCGCCTTTTCCAACCAGGAAGATAGGTGCGGCACTGCCAAGGATCATACTGGTTCCGATGGGAACGGAAAAAGCAATGGCTACAAGAAAAACAAGAAAGACAAGAAGCGCTGCCATCAGTTGTTTCCTCCTTTCGCCATTTCCATCTCCTCTTTGGCATCTTCCATAGCCTGCTCGGCAGTGGTTTTTGTTTTGTCATCGCCAAAGTGAAGGATGTGAAGGACAAACTGCTGGGCACCGCGGAAGGTTCCCAGAGTGAGACCAATGAGCATCATGCTGTAAACGATCCACATAGGCCAGAGCATAGCCGGGGAGGCCTCGTTGCTCAGGCGGATATCATTTACAACAGTTACGGAGTAGAATGCCAGAAGGCCCATGCAGCCGGTGTTTACCACATCTACGATGAGGTTTAAGATCTGGCGCAGGATCTTAGGCATAATATCCAGCAGTGCGGTTACGCGAAGCATGCTTCCCTTGCGGATCGTAAACGGAAGTGATAAGAATACACTCCAGATCCAGCAGAAGCGGCAGAATTCCTCCGCCCAGGTGAGGGCAGGGATCCATGGGATTTTACGGATCACAACCTGAAGAAAGCTGACGATGGTAATTACCACAAGAAGGATTACCAGCATCGTCTCCTCCAGATGCTCATCCAGCCATTTCAAAACTTTCATGGTGAATCTCCTTTTCATACATATTGCATTTATTGTTCCGGGAGGGCTTTCTTCTCCCGATCCGGTCAGTTTTTGATCGCGTTGGAATTCTCATCGATATTGATGATATCCAGAAGCTCCCGGCGCATGGCCTCCACAGGGGCTTTCTCCCCGGTCCAGAGTTCGATCTGTGCTGCGCCCTGATAGAGGGACATGCCAAGACCGCTTAAGATCTTACATCCCTTAGCCTCCGCATTTTTCAGGAACTGGGTGCGGAGCGGGTTGTAGCAGGCATCAAAATACAGCTGATGCGGCTGAATGTATTCCTCCGGCAGAGGGCTCTTTCCAATAGATGCGCCCATACCGATGCCGGTGGCATTCATGACCACGTCGCATTCCGCTACTTTGGAATAATCACCTGATGGGATAAACTCCGCAACTGGAGCAAAATTCGTGTTGATGTCCTCCACAAGGGAGAGGCCGGATTCCTCAAATTTATCGGTGATATAGATCTTTCCGGCACCGTGGTAAGCAAGGATGGAGCACATGGCACGGCCGGCACCGCCGCTGCCGATGCAGAAAAAGCTCTTTCCGGTGATATCCATGCCTGCCTCTTCCTTAAGGGAAGTGTAGAAGCCGACACCGTCTGTGTTATATCCGATGAGTTTTCCCTCAGGGGTGCGCACTACGGTGTTGCTGGAGCCCATCTTTTTGCAGAGCGGATCCAGCTCATCCAGGTATTCCAGGACTTTTACCTTGTTCGGCTTGGTCACTGCAAAGCCGGCAAAGTTCATATAACGGAGACCGTTCACAACATCTGCCAGATGGGTGTTGTCGATCTCGGTGTAAAAATAAAGCATATTCAGGCCTGCTGCCTCGTAGCCGCGGTTCTGCATTCTGGCGGCGAAGGACTGTCCAAGAGGGGTTCCCAGCAGGGTGATCATTTTGGTGTTAATATCAATATTCATAGAAAATCCTTTCTGCGCTGCAGCCTGCATAAATAGTGGGTAAAATCTGGTGAAATCATGCATAATCATACAGTCGCAAATACCGGCAAAGTATATCACACTTTAAAGGTTTAAACCAGTAAAATTTTATTGATTCTATAAAAAATCTGTCCTTTTAAAGCATTTATGCGTTAAAGTGCTAAAACTAAATAAAAAAATCCCATTTTGCGCAATCGATTTTTTGCGGTTGCGGAACAACGCAGAAACGATTATCATATCATAGGTTGTATATTCCGATAGCATAGATCATACTGCACGGTTATAATCAACGGTCAATCCGCTTAACAGGAGATTCATCGGAATATACAGGTTCGATATGAATTCATAAAAACCAGATTGTGAAAGGACAGGAAAATAAATGATCGATCTTATCTTAGCGGTGCTCTCCAGCACCATGGTGGCACTTGTCATGCGAATCAGCGGCAGGTACACCGACAAAAACCGCAATATCTCCATGCTTGCAGTGAATTATCTGATCTGTACCCTGCTGGCCTGCCTCTACTCCGGCTTCGGCAGTGTTTTTACCCCGGCGGAGGGCAGCGGCATCGCCCTTGGGCTTGGCTCTGTCAACGGTCTTCTCTATCTGCTGGGCTTTGTTCTTCTGCAGATCAATACCAAAAGAAACGGTGTGGTCATGTCCTCCACCTTCATCAGGCTGGGGGTGCTGGTTCCAACTATTTCCTCTATTGTGATCTTCCATGAGAAACCAACCGTTATGCAGATCCTCGGTATCGTTCTTGCCCTTGCCGCCATCATAGGCATCAGCACCGATGACGGAAAAAATAAGAGCACCCTGGATTTCAAAGCCGGTCTGATCCTCATGCTGCTGGCCGGCGGTACTGCCGATGCCATGTCAAAGGTCTACGATGAGTACGGAAAGCCGGAGCTCTCCAATCAGTTCCTGGTCTACACCTTCATCTTTGCCCTGCTCTTCTGCGTGGCACTGATGCTCTATAAAAAACAGACCCTCGGCAAACCGGAGCTTCTCTTCGGTGCCATCATCGCCATCCCAAACTACTATTCCGCGCGCTTTCTCTTAAAAGCCGTGGCCAGTGTTCCCGCCGTAGTTGCCTATCCAACCTACAGCGTCTCCACCATCGTAGTCACCAGCCTGGTTGGCGTCCTCTTCTTCCACGAAAAAATCAACCGCCGCCAGGGCATCGCAATTGCGGGGATTCTTGTGGCGTTGGTGCTCTTAAACATCTGATTACATAAAAGAAAGTAAAAAAGCTTCCACACCGGAAGCTTTTTTATTTTCTCTTATTTTGTAAATTCTTTTATCTTGTAAGCTTTTTGATCCACGTCCCGTAATTCACTTTGATTCCGGCAGGAATACACTTAAATATCTGGTCCGCATTCAGACAGCAGAATACCACCACCGGGGAAGCCTTCACTACAAAGGCCATAAAAAACGATACCGGAATTACAATGCACCAGATACTGATGATATCCAGCTTTACTACAAATTCCGGGCTGCCGCCGCCCCTTATGATTCCGTTGTTTACCGGCATCTGATAGGACATGGTCATGCAGATGATGCACTGCAGCATCAGGAAGGTGTTGGCCAGGCTTCTGGTCTCCGGAAGCAGGTCGTAGAGCCCAAGCACAGGTATGCGAAGGAAGAACAGCAGCGTTCCGGATACGATGCCGATAAAGACAAACAGGAACTGCATGGTCTTTGCATACTCTTTTACTGTGTCGATCCTGCCCGCTCCGATGGTCTTTCCCACAATGACAGATGCGGAGGATGCCGCACCCACTGCCATGGATTTCACCAGCAGGAACAGAGTGGAGTACACACTGCTTGCCGCAATGGCACTGTCCGACATATGTCCGATAATCATGGTCTGGAAGGCGTTGTTTAAGCCCCAGAGACCCTGCACCACCATCATT
>JAGHUU010000016.1 GCA_018064695.1 Candidatus Blautia equi
GCAGAGGAACACACCTTGGAGATGGACCTGGCCGCGGAATCCCTGGGAGTTGGGGTGTCTGTTGTAAAGGCATTAAAAGATGATGGATTCATACGCATAGAGAGCAGTGACCTGTACCGCGTCCCTGCAGACGTGCGGGGAATCTCCATGGAAGAGGAAAAGCCCCTCACGGAAATGCAGCAGGCGGCAGTCGCTGAAATAAAAAAAGAATGGAAGGAAAAAGGACGCCCCGTTCTCATCCACGGCATCACCGGCAGCGGAAAGACCATGGTCTACATGAAGCTCATCGAAGAGGTGATAAAAGAAGGACGGCAGGCCATAGTTTTGATCCCGGAGATCGCCCTCACCTACCAGACAGTGCGGCGCTTCTACGGAAGATTCGGCGATCAGGTATCCGTCCTCAATTCCAGACTTTCCGCGGGAGAGAGATACGATCAGTTCCGCCGGGCAAAAGCCGGGCAGATCCAGATCATGGTGGGCCCAAGATCCGCCCTCTTCACCCCATTTCCAAACCTTGGCCTCATCGTCATTGATGAGGAACACGAACAGAGCTACAAAAGCGAGAACAGTCCCAGATATCATGCAAGAGAGGTTGCCATCCGCCGCGGGCATATGGAGGGCGCTAAGGTCATCTTAGGATCCGCCACCCCATCCCTGGAGGCATACCATTCTGCGGAGAAAGGCGATTATGCTCTGGTAAAACTGTCTTCCCGCTATGGAGAACAGATCCTCCCACAGGTTTCCATTGTGGACCTCCGGGAAGAACTGAAGCATGGCAACCGCTCCATGCTGAGCGAACAGCTGAAGGCTGCCATAGAACTCAGATTAAGCAGAAAAGAACAGGTCATCCTGTTTTTAAACCGAAGAGGATACGCAGGCTTTGTCTCCTGCAGATCCTGCGGACATGTGATGAAATGCCCCCACTGTGACGTATCCCTTTCCGCCCACAATAACGGAAAGCTGATGTGCCACTACTGTGGGTTTGAGCGCCCCAATGTTACTGCCTGCCCGGAGTGCGGCTCGCCGTTTATAGGCGGCTTCAAAGCCGGCACCCAGCAGATAGAGCAGGTGCTGCAGAAGAACTTCCCCGGGGTTCGGGTCCTTCGTATGGATGCGGACACCACCAGAAACAAGGGGAGCTACGAACAGATATTATCCGCCTTTGCCTCCCACGAGGCAGACATTCTGGTGGGAACCCAGATGATCGTAAAAGGTCACGACTTCCCCGATGTCACACTGGTGGGCGTTCTGGCAGCAGACCTATCACTAAACGCTTCTGATTTCAGAAGCGGTGAGAGAACCTTCCAGCTTCTGACCCAGGCGGTGGGTAGATCCGGCCGCGGCAGAAAAGCAGGGGAAGCCATCATCCAGACCTACCATCCGGAGCACTACAGCATCCAATCCTCCGCCGTGCAGGACTATGAAGCATTCTATCAGGAGGAGATGGGATACCGGGAACTTATGGATTACCCGCCCGGCGCCCGCATGCTGGCCATTCTGGCCTCCTGCGAGGATGAGGAGCTCCTCACAAAAGCCTGCGGCTATCTTGCACAGTTTATTCACCGCGTCTATCCCGGTTCCGACCTGCATCTGATTGGTCCGGCACCCCAGGCCGTGGGAAAAGTCAATGATGTGTACCGCCAGGTCATCTATCTGAAACACCGCAGCAATCCGGTTCTCATAAGAATCAAGGATCAGCTGGAAAAATACATCGAGATCAATTCCGGATTCCGGAAATTATATATACAATACGATTTCAGTTAAAAGAAAGGAAAATAAAACAATGGCACTTAGAGAAATTCGCGTAGAGGGAGATCCTGTATTAAATAAAGTAAGCAGACCTGTAAAGGAGATGACCGGCAGAATGCGTGAGCTGGTGATCGACATGCTGGATACCATGTATGAGGCAAACGGCGTAGGCCTTGCAGCACCGCAGGTTGGCGTACTCCGCCAGCTGGTGGTTATCGATGTGGGCGAAGGCCCTGTAGTTCTTGTAAACCCTGAGATCATTGAGACCTCCGGAGAGCAGACAGGAGATGAGGGCTGCCTCAGCGTTCCTGGCATGGCAGGACAGGTTACCCGCCCGAACTACGTAAAAGTAAGATGTCAGAACATTGAGATGGAGACAGTGGAGATCGAGGGAACCGAGCTTATGGCCCGCGCACTCTGCCACGAGATCGATCATCTCAGCGGTCACTTATATACCGAGCTCGTAGAGGGAGAGCTTCACAGCGCATCCTACGAGGAGGAAGACGAGGAGGCTGAAGAATAATGCCGATGAAAGTCGTTTACATGGGTACACCGGACTTTGCGGTTCCGCCGCTTAAGGCTCTGGTGGAGGCAGGATATGAAGTCCTTGCCGCTGTTACCCAGCCGGACAAGCCAAAGGGCAGAGGAAAGACCCTGCTCCCGCCGCCGGTAAAAGAAGAAGCCATGAAACATAACATTCCTGTACTCCAGCCCCTGAAGGCCAGAGATCCGGAGTTCCAGGAAGCCTTAAAAGCATTAAACCCTGATATTATCGTGGTAGCTGCCTTTGGTCAGATCATCCCGAAAGCCATTCTGGATCTGCCGAAATACGGTTGCATCAACATCCACGCATCCCTGCTCCCCAAATACCGCGGAGCCGCACCGATCCAGCAGGCCATTCTGGATGGCGAACCGGAATCCGGCGTCACCATCATGCGCATGGGCGTAGGTCTGGATACCGGAGATATGATCTCCAGGATCGTTGTTCCGATCACTGCGGAGGAGACCGGAGGAAGCCTTTTCGATAAGCTGGCAGAGGCCGGCGCAGAGCTGCTTCTTTCCACCCTTCCTTCTATTGAAAACGGCACAGCAGTATATGAGGTTCAGCCGGAAGAGAGCCCTACCCCATATGCGGCCATGATCACAAAAGAGATGGGCCTTATGGATTTCACAAAGAGCGCAAATGTGCTGGAGCGCCTGGTGCGCGGTCTGAACCCATGGCCAAGTGCCTATACATTCTTAAACGGCAAAAACCTGAAGATCTGGAGCTGCAAAGTCCTTCCGGAAACCGCAGCTGCAGAGCCGGGAACCATCTATAAAACAGACAAAGCCGGCATTTATGCAGCCTGTGCAGAGGGAAGCCTCCTCATCACAGAGCTTCAGCTGGAAGGCAAAAAGCGTATGGATGCCGCATCATTTCTCCGTGGTTATACCATAGAGGAAGGAACCCGTTTGGCAAATACAAGAGATTAAATAAGGAGGGAAAACGACTATGTATGGATATCGTTACGGATTCGGACTGGATCCTACCTACCTTCTGATCATCATCGGTATGCTGATCACCATGGCAGCACAGGGGATTTTAAAGAGCACCGTGGCAGCAAATAAAAAAAGACGCAGCGCCTCCGGCCTTCGCGGTCAGGATGTGGCACAGCGTGTCCTGCATGCAGCAGGCATCACAGATGTGCAGATCGTTGCAGTCGGCGGAAGCCTTACCGATCACTATGATCCAAGATCAAAGAGAGTCTGCCTCTCAGAGGATGTTTTTAATTCCACCTCCCTGGTGGCTATCGGCGTGGCAGCCCACGAGTGCGGACATGCCATCCAGCACCATAAAGGCTATGTGCCGCTGAGCTTTCGAAGCACCATCGTGCCTGTAGCAAACATTGGATCCCAGCTTTCCTGGCCACTTTTCCTGGCAGGACTGATCCTCTCTTTCCGTCCTCTGCTTTTAGCTGGAATCATTCTTTTCTCCCTGGCAGTTCTGTTCCAGCTGGTGACTCTTCCGGTGGAATTCAACGCATCCTCCAGAGCTCTTCAGATGCTTGAGGGCCTTGGCATTGTGGGAGCGGATGAGAAGAGCAGCGTCAGAAAAGTTCTGACAGCGGCAGCCCTCACCTATGTGGCTTCCCTGGCAGCATCCCTGCTCCAGCTTTTACGACTGATCATGCTTGCAGGAGGAGGAAGAAGACGACGTGGCTAATGGAATCAATATCCGGGAACTGATCCTTGAGATCCTTCTGGAGATCACGGAGAACGGTGTGCAGAGCCATCGTGCCCTGCTTGGCGCCCTCTCCAAATACCAGTTTCTTCCAAAACAGGACCGTGCCTTTATCACCCGTGTGATAGAGGGAACCCTGGAATACAGAATTCAGATCGACTACATCCTGAATTCCTTCTCCAAGGTAACTGTGGACAAGATGAAACCGGTGATCCGGGAGATCTTAAGAAGTTCCATTTACCAGTTAAAATATATGGACACCGTCCCGGACCGCGCGGTCTGCGACGAGGCGGTGAAGCTTACTCAGAAAAAAGGCTTTTATAACCTGAAAGCCTTCGTAAACGGCGTACTCAGAACAGCTGCCAGATCCATGGATGAAGTGAAGTATCCATCCAGAGAAGAGGACCTGGTGCAGTACTTATCCGTGCGCTACTCCATGCCGGAAATTCTGGTCATCCGCTGGCTGAACGAGTACGGCGAGGAAGTGACAGAAAAGATCCTGGCGGATTTCTTAACAGAGAAGCCTACCACCATCCGCTGCCGTACCTTCCGCTACGACCAGAACGTGATCTATAAGAGTCTGGTGGATGCGGGCGTTGATGTAAAGCCTGCGCCATATCTGCCATATGCTTACCAGATCAGCAAATTCAATCACATCCATGCGCTGGATGCCTTTCATAAGGGCAAGATCCAGGTGCAGGACATCAGCTCCATGCTGGTGGCCGAGGTGGCTGACCCTAAGAAGACCGACTATGTCATCGATATGTGTGCCGCTCCGGGCGGAAAGAGCCTTCACATTGCAGATAAGATGGAGGGCTACGGTACCGTGGATGCCAGAGATGTATCCCAGGCCAAGGTGGACCTCATTGAGGAGAATCTGAACCGCACCGCCTGCATGAATGTTCAGACCAGGGTGCAGGATGCCACAGTCTTTGATCTGGATTCCGAGTTTAAAGCGGACATCGTGCTCTGCGACGTGCCATGTTCCGGCTACGGCGTCATCGGCAAAAAGCCGGAGATCAAATACCGTGCCACCCCGCAGAAGCAGGAGGACATCGTCATTCTTCAGAGAGCCATCCTTGACAAGGCTGCCAACTATGTAAAACCAAGGGGCACCCTGATCTTCAGCACCTGTACCATTGCAAAAGAGGAGAACGAGGACAACATGCTCTGGTTCCTTCAGAACTACCCGTTCAAGCTGGAGAGTCTGGATCCTTATCTTCCGGAGGAACTGCACTGCGAGTCCACAGGACTTGGCTACCTGCAGCTGCTGCCGGGCGTACATAAGACCGATGGCTTCTTTATTGCCAAGTTCAGGAGAAAATAATATGGACATCAAATCAATGACGCTCCCGGAGCTTAAGAATCTGATGACAGAGGTTGGGGACAAACCCTTCCGCGCCAAACAGATCTACAGCTGGCTCCACGAGCATCTGGTAACCTCTTATGAGGAAATGACAAATATCCCAAAGAGTCTCAGGGAAAAACTGAAGGACTACCCCATCACCGCCCTGGAGGCAGTGGACGTGCAGATCTCAGCCATCGACGGAACCAGAAAATACCTGTTCCGCTTAGCCGATGGCAACGTGATCGAGAGCGTTCTTATGAAATATAAGCACGGCAACTCCGTGTGCATCTCCTCCCAGGTGGGCTGCCGTATGGGCTGCCGCTTCTGCGCTTCCACCCTTGGCGGACTCACCAGATCCCTTCTCCCATCGGAGATGCTGGACCAGATCTACCGGATCCAGACCCTCTCCGGCGAGCGCGTTTCCAATGTTGTAGTTATGGGAACGGGAGAACCACTGGACAATTACGACAATTTACTTCGATTTATAGAGCTTCTCACAGCGGAGGGCGGCCTGAACATCAGCCAGCGAAACCTGACGGTTTCCACCTGCGGCCTTGTTCCGAAGATGTATGAGCTGGCGGAGCAGAAGCTGCAGATCACACTTGCGTTATCCCTTCATGCCCCTAATGATGAGAAGAGACGGGAGCTCATGCCGATCGCCAACCGCTACACCATGGATGAGGTGCTGGAGGCCTGCCGGAATTACTTTAAAAAGACCGGAAGAAGGATCACTTTTGAGTACTCTCTGGTGTCCGGCGTCAACGATTTACAGGAGGATGCGGAGGAATTATCCGGCCGGATCAGGGACATAAACTGCCATGTAAACCTGATTCCTGTGAACCCGATCAAGGAGCGTTCTTACGTCCGTTCCACCCTCCAGGCAGTGGAGAATTTTAAAATAAAACTTGAAAAATATGGAATAAATGTTACTATTAGAAGGGAAATGGGCTCTGATATAGACGGGGCCTGTGGACAGCTTCGAAAGAGCTATATGGATAAATCAGAAAGTGGGAAGTGACATGAGGGTATTTTCAGCAACAGATGTCGGACAGAAGCGGACCGCAAATCAGGACTACGTGTTCCAGTCTGCTTCCCCATTGGGCAACCTTCCTAACCTGTTTGTAGTAGCAGACGGAATGGGAGGCCATAATGCGGGGGATTTTGCATCCGCCCATGCAGTCCGGACACTGGTAGAGGAGGTCCGTAAGGATCAGGAATATAACCCGGTAAAGATTATCCGTCATGCCATTGAAAGTGCAAATACAGAGATCCTCGCCCAGGCACAGCAGCACGAGGAATATAAAGGCATGGGAACCACCCTGGTGGCAGCCACCGTTGTAGGTCACTATGTCTATGTTGCAAATGTAGGAGACAGTCGTTTATATCTCGTTGATGATAAGATCAGACAGGTCACAAGAGACCATTCCCTGGTACAGGAAATGGTAAGAATGGGTGAAATTCGTGAGGATGAGGCTAAAAATCATCCGGACAAGAATATCATCACCCGTGCTCTTGGTGCAGAAAGAACTGTCGATATCGACTTTTTTGATATGAAACTGGAACTTGGAAGCATTATTGTAATGTGTTCTGATGGTCTCTCCAACATGGTTGAGGACTGCGTCATTGAGGAAATCGTTAAAGACGACACTGTCTCTCTGGAAGAGCGGGGCAGAAAACTTCTGTATGAAGCAAATCGTAATGGCGGAAAAGACAATATCGCAGTTATATTGGTGGAACCATTTATGAATGAGGTGGAAAAATGTTAAGGACAGGAATGATCATTGCAGAGCGGTATGAGATCCAGGGGAAGATCGGTACCGGTGGAATGGCGGATGTATATAAAGCCACAGATCATAAACTGAACCGCGCAGTTGCGGTGAAGGTTTTAAAGGCTGAATTCCGTGAAGATGCTACCTTTATACGCAAATTCCGAAGCGAAGCTCAGGCGGCAGCAGGACTGACACATCCAAACATTGTAAATGTATATGACGTAGGTGATGACGAGGGTATCAACTACATCGTCATGGAACTGATCGAGGGTATCACCCTGAAAGAATATATTGGAAAGAAGAGCAAGCTTTCCGTAAAAGAGGCAACCAGTATCGCCATTCAGGTATCCATGGGACTGGAAGCCGCACACAGCCACGGCATTGTACACCGTGACATCAAACCACAGAATATCATCATCTCCACAGATGGAAAAGTAAAGGTCATGGACTTCGGCATTGCCAGAGCAGCCTCCTCCAACACCATCAGCTCCAATGTAATGGGCTCCGTTCATTACAGCTCTCCGGAGCAGGTGCGCGGCGGCTACAGCGATGAGAAGAGCGACATCTACTCCTTAGGTATCACTCTTTATGAGATGGTCACCGGCAAGGTTCCGTTTGATGGAGACACCACCGTAGCTATCGCCATCAAGCATCTTCAGGAGGAGATGGTGGCACCTAGCGTATATACAGAGGATCTTCCGAATTCTCTGGAGCAGATCATTGCCAAATGTACCCAGAAGAGCGTCAGCCGCAGATACGAGAAGATGGAGGATGTCATTGCAGACCTCAAGCATTCCCTCATCGATCCACAGGGCGATTTTGTAAAGATCGCACCGGCTGTGAACGACGGCAAGACCGTAGTTCTCTCTGATGAGGAAGTGGGCAAGATCAAGAGCACCCCGAAAGCCGTTCAGAAACCACAGACCGACTCCGAAGCTCTGGAGCCGGAGGTAGTGGAATCTGATTTTGACGAAAACAACGAGGACAGCGAGAGAGAAGCTGCTCTTAGAAGACGCCGCGAAAAACGCCGCACCAAACAGCGTGTGAGAAGAATCGTGCGCGCCCTTACTATTTTACTTCTGCTCTGCGGTGCAGCAGCCCTCGGCTATGCCATCTGGTACATTGCAAACACCACCGGCGTTCTGAAACAGCCGGGTCAGCCGCAGCAGGAACAGATCGTGGAAAAACCGGAAAAGAAACCGGAGGAACTTCTGGCAGAGGTACCTGACCTTGTAGGTCTCACCGAGGCAGAGGCTCTTCAGGTAACCAAAGACCGCAAGCTGGGTATCCAGTTCCGCGGTGAGGAGGCTTCCAAGCAGGAGAAGGGCAAAATCTCTTCCCAGACCATCGAAGTCGGCAATATGGTTCCGTATAATACTACTATTTATTACTATATCAGCCGTGGAACAGAGACCTTCCAGATGCCATATGTGGATGGCATGACCGCCATCGAGGCACAGCGTGTTCTGGAGGAGAAAGGCCTTATCGTAAATATCCAGAAGGAATACAGCGCGTTCGATTACGACGGCTATCCTGAGGTAGAGCCTGGATATGTTCTTCGTGTATATCCGGCATCCGGTGAGAACGTCCGCTCCGAGGACGAAGTTACCCTGTACTGCAGCCGAGGCGGCGACTACGGCGACCAGGTATGGGTACCAAATGTCATCGGTATGTCCCGCGACAACGCTGTTACCACCCTTGGTAAATGGCTGAACATTGTTGTAACTTATGAGAAGAGCGATACCGTGCCTGAGGGCGAGGTCATCTCTCAGTCTCCAACCTCCGATAACGTTTCCGATCCTGAGACCGGCGAGATCAGCATCGTAGTCAGCAGCGGCAGCACCGATCCATCCGCAATGGAGACCGGTCAGACCCAGCAGGAGATCGATGCCCTTGCAAACGGCGAGCTCTGGAAATGTACCCAGTCCCTCAACACTCCTGAGGGATACTCCGGCGGCGCAGTTCGTCTGGAGCTTGGTCAGATCGTAGCCGGCCAGGCTACATCTACCGTAGTTATGGAGGGACAGGCTCTTGCATTCCCATATGACCTGGATCTTATTGGAGCACCTGGTGTACCTACCGGTGAGCTTCACTTATCAGAGCAGGTTGGCGGAACCTACGTAGAGCTTGGTAAATACACAATCACTTTCCAGAAAGCAGAATAATTCATGCGTGGAAAAATCATAAAGGGAATTGCAGGCTTTTATTACGTGCATGCCGAGGACGGCATCATCTATGAATGCCATGCAAAGGGAATCTTCCGGAAGGATAACCAGAAGCCTCTTGTGGGGGACGATGTTGAGATCGTTGTGACCCATGAGGGCGACAAAGAGGGGAATCTGATCCGGATCTTCCCACGTAAAAACGAGTTGATCCGCCCGGCCGTGGCCAATGTGGATCAGGCACTTGTCATTTTTGCAGTGAAGGAGCCGGAACCAAACTTCATGCTGCTGGATCGTTTTCTGATCATGATGGAGCAGCAGAATGTCCCGGTTGCCATCTGCTTTAACAAAATGGACCTGGCTTCCCCCGGGGAACAGGAAAAGCTGGAGGAGATCTACGGCCGCTGCGGCTATCAGATGCTCTTTGTCAGCGCCGCAAAGGGAGAAGGCGAGGAAGAAATTGCAAACCTTCTTAAAGGAAAGACCACAGTTGTGGCCGGTCCATCCGGTGTAGGCAAATCCTCCATCACAAACCTTCTTCACGGAGAAGAGGAGATGGAGACCGGCGAGATCAGCAAAAAGCTGAAGCGCGGCAAGCACACCACCAGACATTCCCAGATCATTCCTCTCGGTGAGGAAACTTATCTTATGGATACACCCGGTTTTTCCTCTTTATATCTTCTTGATATGGAGCAGGATGACCTGAAGGGATTCTTCCCTGAATATGCGCAATACGAAGAAAACTGCAGATTTCTTGGCTGCAGCCATACACACGAGCCTGACTGTGCTGTGAAGGCCGCTCTTAAGGAGGGAAAGATCAGCAAGCTCAGATACGAGAATTACAAGCTGATGTATGAGGAATTAAAAGAAAAAAGGAGATACTGAAATGTATCAGGTATGCCCATCTATACTGGCCGCTGATTTCAACAGGCTGGGAGAACAGATCCACACTCTGGAAGAGGCCGGGATCAAAATGCTTCACATTGATGTCATGGACGGCTTTTTTGTGCCGAGTATTTCTTTTGGAATGCCGGTCATTGAGTCCATCCGAAAGGAATCCGGTCTGTTTTTTGACTGCCATTTAATGGTGACGGCACCTGAGAGATACATTGAGGAGTTTGTTCGCTGCGGTGCAGATTCCATCACCGTACATGCAGAGGCCTGCGAGGATCTGGAAAGCGTTATGAAGCAGATCCGTGCAGCCGGCGTAAAGGTGGGTGTTTCTATCAAACCATCCACTCCGGTCAGCGCTGTGGCTCATCTCTTAAAGGATATGGATCTTCTCCTTATTATGACGGTGGAACCTGGCTTTGGCGGACAGAAATATATCGAGTCCAGCACGGATAAGATCCGCGAGGCCCGCGCCATTGTGGAAAAAGAGGGGCTTAAGACCAACATCCAGGTGGACGGCGGCATCAACGATGCCACTATTGAGACCGTGCTTCGTGCAGGCGCAAACCTTCTGGTTATGGGATCCGGCGTATTCCGCGGAGACCTGGTGGAAAATGTAGAAAAGTACAACAAACGTATTCAGGAAATAACAGAATGATTGATACGATTATAGTAAGCGGGGGCAGCATCGATGAGGCGTTTGCCCTCGATTTTTTGAGGAAAAATATAACTGCGGCTGCGCCGGAGAAGGTTCTTCTGGCGGCTGCGGACAGCGGATATGCATTTTTTAAGAGAGTAGGAATCACACCTGATCTTGCAGTGGGGGACTTTGACAGTCTTTCATTGGAAGGAAGACGCGCTCTGGATGCGGAGCAGCATACCGAAGTGATCCGGTTAAAACCGGAGAAGGATGATTCGGACACCCAGTCAACACTGAACACTGTGATCCGCCGCGGGTCTAAAGAGATCGCTATTCTTGGCGCCACCGGAACCAGACTGGATCATATGCTGGCCAATCTGGGACTTCTTCTATTGGGAGCGGAGCAGAATGCGGATATCACCATAGTGGATGCCCATAATTATATGAAGCTTATCCCATCCGGAACGGTGCTTCATAGAGATGAACAGTTTGGAAAGTATGTGTCCTTCTTCCCTCTTGGGGGAGATGTGACGGGGCTGACCCTCCGGGGATTTAAGTACGCTCTGGATGGCTATCACCTTCGCACCAGGGACAGCGGCCTTACCGTCAGCAATGAAATTCTGGAAGAAAAAGCAATGGTGACATACGAGGGCGGAACCCTGCTTATGATCATGTCCCGCGACTGATCTTTGCGGCGGCACATGTGAATGAAAAAAGAACGTAGCATAAAACATGGTTTATATGTTATAATGTCTGTTAAATGTCGTAAATGTCATAAATAAAGGAGAGTTTTGAGATGAAGCTTGGAATCGTCGGATTACCAAATGTAGGAAAAAGTACACTTTTTAATGCCATTACAGGGACTGCCAATGCACAGGCAGCAAACTACCCATTCTGTACCATTGAGCCAAACAACGGTATCGTGGCTGTTCCGGATGAACGTCTGGACAAGCTTTCCGAGTACTGGAATACAGATAAAAAGACCCCTGCAGTGGTAGAGTTTGTAGATATCGCAGGTCTGGTTAAGGGAGCATCCAAGGGCGCAGGTCTTGGAAATAAGTTCCTGGGACTCATCCGTGAGTGCGATGCCATCATCCATGTGGTACGCTGCTTTGATAATGACCAGATCATGCACGTTGTGGAGGATGCAAACAAGGCTGCAGCTGTTGATCCTGCAGGTGATATCGAGTGCATTGACCTGGAGCTGATCTTTGCGGATATTGAGCATGTGGACAACAGAATTGCAAAACAGGGCAAAGCTGCCAAGACCGGAAATAAGGCTGCCAAAGAGGAGATGGCACTTCTGGAGCCATTAAAAGCACACCTTGAGGAAGGCAAGAGCGCACGTACCTTCACTTTTGATGCAGCCAACGATGCACATCAGCAGCTCTGGAGAGAGCTTGGACTGCTCTCCGCAAAACCGATCATCTATGCATGCAACATGGATGATGACGGTGTAGCTGATCCTGAGGCTAACAATTATTATCAGATCGTTAAGAAGCTTGCCGAGGGCGAGGATGCCCAGGTGCTTCCTATCTGCGCTAAGACAGAGGAGGAGCTCTCCGATCTGGATGACGAGGAGAAGGAGCTTTTCATGGAGGAGCTTGGTCTTGCAGAGTCCGGTCTGGACCGCCTTATCAAAGCCAGCTATTCTCTTCTCGGACTTATTTCTTTCCTCACTGACGGAAAGAAGGAGTGCCGTGCATGGACTATTAAGAGAGGAACCAAAGCACCTCAGGCTGCAGGTAAGATCCACTCTGATTTTGAGCGCGGCTTCATTCGTGCACAGGTTATCGCTTACGATGATCTGAAGGCCGCTGATTTTGATTATGTTGCCGTACGCGGAAAAGGACAGCAGCGTACAGAGGGCAAAGAATATGTAGTAAACGATGGAGATATTATTGAATTCCTCTTCAACGTATAATTGGAGGTGACTTTTTAGATGTCGATACGTTTCGATGGATTGGGAATCCATTTTGGCTATGTGCCGAAATCCATTCAGCTGCCGGGCTTTGAACTGCCAGTTCTCGGTGTGCTGGTTTCCCTGGGACTGATCCTTGGAATTCTGTTTGTTGTGCAGGAGGCCAAGAGAAGAAATCAGGATCAGGATGCGTTCCTGGGTGCGGTGCTTATGACCGGACTTGGAGCTGTGATCGGAGGAAGACTTTTTTATGCTGGATTCTTCTGGAGCCTTTTTAGTGGGGATCCGGCTTCTATTCTGAATCTCAGAACCGGCGGAATGGCTTATTTTGGGGCGCTTATTGGCGGCATGCTGTTTCTTGGTATTTACAGCAGCTTAAGAAAGCTTCCGTTTGCCGAGCTGGCGGATACGCTGACATTCGGCGTGCTTCTGGTTCAGATGTTTGCAAGACTGGGTGACTTCTTTAACAGAGAGTCCTTTGGTCTTTATACAGAGTGGGCAGGCGCTATGCAGCTGCCGTTGTCCTCTGTGCGCGCGGGTGAGGTTACCTCTGAGATGAGGGAGAAGCTGCTCACTATTGATGGTGCGCCGTGGATCTCTGTGCATCCTACGTTTTTATATGATATGGTGCTGTGTCTGGTGATCTTTCTGATTCTTTGTATGATCAAAGGGAAGAAGAAATATCCGGGACAGATCTATATGACTTATCTTGTGCTTTACTGTCTGGGCAGAATTGGAGTGGAATGGCTTCGTACGGATCAGATGTGGATCCCGGAGACTACACTGCCGGTCAATATTATTCTGGCGGCAGTAATTGCGGTGATTTTTGTACCGACTATGATCGTCAGCCGTTCTATGGCGAAGAAGCGTACTGTTGCAGCAGAACGCCGCCGGAAGGAGCTGGAGGAGGCAAAGGCTGTTGGCGCAGCTGAGGCAGAGGCGGAGGCCTCTGAGCCTGTGGATATTGAAGCGATTCTCCGCGAGGAGGAAGCCCTCCGTGAACAGGAGCGCCTGGAGGCGGAGAGAG
>JAGHUU010000221.1 GCA_018064695.1 Candidatus Blautia equi
CTCTGACCGGTCCCTCCACTGGAAGAACGGTGTACTGAGGCTCTGAAAGGCGGATCTGCACATTCTTTTCCGTATTCTTCATCTCAAAATTCCGGTAAGTCACATCGTTACCGTCAAAGCTGTACCAGGCGATGTTTCTGTTCCAGAGATCTTTTTTCTGTGTAAAAAAATAGTAGTAAAAGCTCTCCTCATAGTCCATGAGCTTGCATTTCTCGCGGGAAAAGCCCATGCGCGCAAAGGCTTCGCTCCAGTTGCGCACCTGCTGGGCATCCAGAGAAGGTGTGGTCACGGTGAGGATGCGGGTATTCTTCACAATATCCATAACACCAAGGTATCTTAAGAGACCCTTAAGATAGATAGCCAGAAGCTCTCCCGGTGTCTTTTCATCCTCCGCGATCTGGACCGGCTCTGCCCTCCTGCTGATCTCATAGAGATGGTCAAGCAGGGTGCCGCCCTTTTCCCTGGCAAAATACTCAGCGTCCAGGCCGATCACGTACTCCGTGGTTCCGGCTTTCTTACAGATATAGTTTGGGATCTCCAGCTGGCTGCTGCCAAGCTTCACCGGCACGGACACCGGCTCTGCTGCTTTTCTGTCATAGTAACAGATCTGGGAAGTCTTTGCTCCAAAGTCGATTCCCACGATCAGATCACGAATTTCATTCATGCAATGGTTCCCCTTATTCTTCTTCCGTCAGATGGAACATGTCTGCAACATACTGTTCCTGTCTGAGATATTGTTTCAGGTTGTCCGTTACTTCTTTATCCTTATCCAGCTTGCGGGCTGCCAGGATGCGGTTGATCATCTGGTATCTGCTGCCGTTCTGGCCCTCCGCGCGGTTCAGGGATACGGTCTTCTCAGAAGTCTTTCTGCTCTTTCCGTTCTCCTCCACAGTGAAGTAATAGCGAAGGGTCTCGCCGTAGAACAGGGTGAAGGCTCTCACAAAGATGCCCTCGTACTGGTTCTTAAGCGGCTGGCTGCGGTACTCCTCCTCTTTGCCCAGGCCGTTGTCCAGTGTGTAATACAGTGTGACTCTGGCATCCGGGGAAGCGTGAAGCTCCACAAAGGTCTTGTCATCCATCTGGTAAGGTGCCAGTAATTTCACCGGCAGTTTTTTATAGAAGGCAAACTGCAGATCCTCCTCCATGCACTCGGCAAGGATCTGTTTCTTCATATCGATATCCTTCTCGGCAGGATCTTTTTCCCCTGCTAGAAGCTTTAATAATGCCATGTGGCAGATGCGGTTCACCGGCCACTGGTTTTTCCATGCGTATTCCAGACATTTTCTGGTGAACGGAGCCAGAGACTGCTCTTTTACAAGGCAGGCATAGGAAAGCTGAGTCAGGTATGCGCCAATGACGCGCTCTTTTCCGCTCTGTTTTACATAGCTCTCCAGCACGGCCTCACCCTCTTTTCTGTAATCGGAGGTGAGCATCAGGAGGCTTAAGATCTTCTCCTCCATGTCCAGTGTATCCAGGTCAAAGCCCTTTGCACTGTTCCAGATGGAGAGCATCACATCCAGGTCTCCCTGGCAGTTGTCCATCAGGTAGCGAAGGATCACTTCGTCGTATTTGCCGTCCTGATATACCTTAAGGGCGATGGCGTAAAGCTGGTCGTCGCTCACCCACTCGTTGCGGCTGATCATGCGGCTCACCAGCTTCAGGATGCTGGTCTGGTTCGCCTTCTCCGCGCCGAAGGCTTTCACGATCTCCATGGCCTCCGGGTACAGGCCTCTCTGGATCAGAAGCTCCAGGAGCTGCGGCTTGTCCACTGCTGCATAAGCCGGGAAATCCAGGTCTTTAAGTCCCAGATCCATCTGGTCCTCCAGCACATGGGCAGTGAAGTAGTCCATGATTCTCTTTCGGATCTGGTTTTTATATTCGATGGAGAAGTCCTCCACCTCCACCAGTCGCTGGAAGATCTCCAGGTTGTCCTCGTTGATCTCCTCTCTGGTGCAGTAGTGGAGCAGCACGCCCGGCTCGTTAATATCGAAATCCAGCACGGCCTCTGTCATCTTAAAGTCGTCCATCAGAGGCTGCACGTTGCAGGCCACGGTGGATACGTATCTGCGCTGCTTGTCATCCCGGAAGATGAGAACGGCATCCTCATTGTAAATGCGAGGGTATGCGATTCCCTTCTTGAGGGAGTAGACCTCCTCCTCGGTGAGCTGCGGATGGCGGACAATGACCTCTCGCATCTTAGGATCATCGCAGTAGAGGCGGTTGGTAAACATTTTTCTGGCGATGAGCGTTGCGTCATCCTCGGTGTCAGGCTCCTCAAAGAATTCCTGATAGAGAACGGCATAGTACTCATCCATGCGGCCTTCCTCCAGCTTTTTCTCCGCAAAATGGCGGATGCGGTCGCGGTAGCTTGCGTAGTAGGAGTTCTCCCCGTACTTGTGGCTCACGATGTTTGCATAGAGGAATGCTCTTCTGGCATCGCTCAGAGTGTTGGTATTATAAGAGAAATATACGAGAACCTGTTTTGGAAGGGTACTCTTATAAGAAGCATCCATGGTCTCGATATAATATTCGTAAATTCTGGTGAGGCGGATCTCCTGTTCCACAGCCAGCTCATACCATTTAAAGTACTCCGGACGGCGCGGATCCCCCTGAATAATATATTTGCAGACAGCCTCCAGAGTATCTCTGGATGGGTACTGCTCGTAGCCCTTAGCCAGGGCGCGGTACATCCAGATATAGAATTTCTTCTCATAGCCGGAAAGGTATGCCATGCGGTTTACCAGTTCCTCGGTCAGGAGCTTTCTCTTTCCCGCAAACAGGAAAACATGGCACCAGAACGGAGTCAGTCTGCGCAGGAAATCCTGGTCGGATTTCAGGTATTTCCATGCTTCCAGGTAGAGCAGCGGGCTGTTGCAGCCTTTCTCATACTGCTCCTCCAGCATAAAGATTGCCTTGGATGGAGATTCTCTGTAGTCCTGATCCATGCGGAGCAGCACGTAGAGAAGGAAGAAGCTGTCGGGCTTCTGTCTGTAAAACTTTTTCACGCGGGCAACGGCCTGGTCGATCTCTGTATAAAGACCGGTGAGGGTACAGAGGTAGAGATATATGCCTGCAAGCTCCAGGTCCTCCTTCTGGAAGGATTTGCCCATGTAGCGGAGGAGGATCTCCTTTGCCTCCTCATCCTGCTCTTTAAGATGCAGGATAAAGGCGTGGTACATGTGGTACTCCGGATAATCGTAGCCGGACTCCTCCATCTCCTTCAGCATGGTTTCCGCCTTGGCATTCCAGGTTTTGAAGTCCATGCCGCCGGTGCGGTATGCAATATAGTCCTTCATGAGCAGGGCGCGGTTCTTCTTCTCATCGCGCACCACCTGGATGCTTCTGCCGTCGTTTACGGAGGCAGTGATAAGGAACTCCCGTCTCTCATAAGGGCTTGTGATAATGATCTTGCCGTATTTGCTGACATTGCCAAGGGCATCCTTTCGGATGATGAATGGCAGGCTCAGTCTGCTTCCCACAAAGTCTTCTTCAGTTACGACTTTTCTGGAAAGCTCTATAAAACCTCCCTGGGTCTCCAGCTCCAGGCGGACATGGCCCCAGTTATCTTTCAGGATGGTAAAACGCTCCTCAAGATCCTCCCGGAGGTTGAAATATTCCATTTTTTCTGTTGGAAGGGAAATGTGAACCGGCTGCTTTTTGCCGCAGGCAATGAGGAATTCCTCCAGATGCTGGTAAGTGACAGGCTGTCTGGACATGCCGGCATAGAGGTTTCTCTCGTGGTCGGTCTCCTGCTCCAGTACGGAGGAGAAGGCCGGGCTTATAAACATGCGGAAGGCATCGCGGAAGTCTTTTTCCGCTGCGCGGCTGAAATCCTCCAGGTTTCTGACCATGCCGTCAGCGTTCTGAATCTGATCTTTTTTCACATTCACTTCAAATGGCAGGCGGTGTTCACCAATGTTGGTGGTAAAACAGAATGCACCTGTGATCTGCTCACCCGGTGCCAGGCCGCCGGCATCTACGATAAAAGGAACCTTGATGGTAGTCCCTGTAAATTCTGTCATTTCAGGAGCCATTCTGTAGCTGGAAGATGTGATGAATCCCCTGATTCTGATGTTCTCATCTGTGCCAATATAAAATTCCCCTGTAGACTGCTCCCCTGCAGAGAGTGTGACAGAAACTTTTTCACAGGAAAACAGCAGCTGTGGTACCCCATATTCAAATTTTCCACTTAAAAGCTGATCCATTTTTTTCTTCAAATTGCTTCACCTTACTCCCCTGATGTATTCTACTCTTCCTGTCCAAAAAAATGCAAAGTAGTCCAATTTGTATTTTACTATAATAAAGCAAAGAAAGTCAACGGGGAAACAAAACGTGAGCTGTCGGGGATCGTCCCCGACAGCTCACGTTTATTTCTTTACTTTGAATTCGATCACTACTTTAAAGAGATCTCCATCCAGATGAATATCAAATTTTCCGTCCATGAGTTCTGTGAAGCTTCTGGCTATGGAGAGGCCAAGGCCGCTTCCCTCGGTGGTTCTGGACTGGTCGCCGCGGACGAAACGCTCGGTGAGCTCCTCCGCGCTGATGTTTAAGGACTCTCTGGAGATGTTCTTAACAGACAGCTGGGCTTTCTCATCTTTTACGGTCAGGTCTGCGTAGACTCTGGTTCCCGGGAGGGAATATTTGGCGATGTTTCCAAAGATGTTGGAAAGTACGCGCCACATTCTTCTGCCGTCCGCAAGGATGATCACCGGCTCATCAGGGAAAGAGAATACAGGAGTCAGCTCTGCTGCCTGCAGGCGGTCCTCGTATTCACCGTAGACCTGCTGCACCAGCTCCACAAAATTCAGCTCTGCCATCTCCAGGGTGATGCTGCCGGTGGAGGCTTTGGAGGCTTCCACCACATCCTCGGTTAAGATCTTAAGGCGCTGGGATTTCTGCTCCAGAACATCCAGATAACCCTGGATCTTAGGATCCTCGATGTTCTCACGTTTCAGAAGATCCACATAGTTGATGATGGAGGTCAGAGGGGTCTTGATATCGTGGGAGACATTGGTGAGGAGCTCTGTCTTCATGCGCTC
>JAGHUU010000175.1 GCA_018064695.1 Candidatus Blautia equi
ACGTATCTCTGATAGGTATCCACATAGACTTTGCAGGGCTCGCTCTCCAGCAGTCTGTAGCTTTTGCCGTGTCCGCAGTGCTCAACAATATATACATCAAAACCATGAATCAGATAGTAATAGGTGAGCTCCGCATATTTATATGCGGTCTCTGTGAAGCCATGGGAGATCACCACTACCTGTTCAGGATTCTCTGCAAAGTAATGATAGACTGCCAGAAGTTTGCCGTCCTTAGTCTTAAGGCGCATCTCTTTCTTTCTGGCGTTCAGATAAGGCCATACGGTCTGTTCCATATCCTCCGCAAAGGCGGATTCACGGATCATCCAGTCTTCCATGTCTTGTCCTCCAATTAGTTTTTATTCACTTCTGAGTGCATCGATAGGGTTCAGGTTTGCAGCCTTCACAGACGGCATCAGTCCAAAGACAACACCGATCAGTGTGGAGAATACAACTGATAAAACGATGGCCGGTACACTGATTGCACTCGGGGTTCCCGCCACCTTGGACACCACAGTGGATAGTCCGATTCCGGTTCCCACACCAATGAGACCGCCAATGCTGGTAAGAGTCGCTGCCTCTGTGAGGAACTGACCAAGAATGGTCTTCTTTCTGGCTCCGATAGCCTTCTTAAGACCGATCTCCTTGGTTCTCTCTGTTACTGTTACCAGCATGATGTTCATAACACCGATACCGCCTACCAGAAGGGAGATACCCGCGATCCAGATCAGCTGCTGCTGGGTGCTCTCACTGAGCTTCTGCATATTTTTAACCGTCTCCAGGGTATCGTTTGCACGATACTGGAATTTGGTGGAACTGTCCAGACCCTGATTCAGCACATCCTGTACAGCCTTTCCGGCTTTACTCATGTTGTCGGTGGCATCAGCCTTGATGATGACATTCTGGGATTCGTCGAATTTAAAGACGATCGGCCAGCATCTGTCAGGGATCATGACGGTACCTACTACACTCTCATAGGCAGAGTAGAAATCCTGCAGGGATTCGATTCGAATGGAATCCTGTGCTTTTCCCACAACGCCGATAATAACAAAAGGTTCCTGACCAATCTCAAGGGTTTTGCCCACAGGGTTTTCACCCGGCATAAGGGTCTCTGCGGCATTGCTGTCCAGAACTACAACCTTTTTGAAATCGGAATAGTCGGATTCCACAAAGCCTCTGCCCTTCTGTACCTGATAGCCAAGGGTGTCAAAATAGTTCTTATCGATACCAAAAACCTTTCCGCCCTGCAGACCGGTATTCTGGTAGAATACGCTGCTGGAGTAGGAACGGCTGTAATAGAAGGTGGCGTTCACTACATGCTCCTGATTGCGCACGTCGTTCTTCATCTCGTCAGAGAGAACCGGCGGCTTGGCATTGCTCATGCCGTACTCAGGGTCGTACTCGTTGTCACCCTCTTTTAATTTAATCTCCACGGTATTGTTTCCGGCTCCGATCAGGTCCTCCTTGATCTGCTCGCTGGTTCCCTTGATGGTGGAAACGATGGCGATGATGGAAGCGATACCGATAATAATTCCAAGCATGGTAAGGAAGGATCTCATCTTATGAGACCAGATTCCCTGAAAAGAAATTCTTATATTCTCAAAC
Source organism: Candidatus Blautia equi (assembly GCA_018064695.1). Classification (GTDB taxonomy): domain Bacteria; phylum Bacillota; class Clostridia; order Lachnospirales; family Lachnospiraceae; genus Blautia_A; species Blautia_A equi. The sequence continues at coordinate 1,603 of JAGHUU010000175.1, forward strand.
ATTCTGATCTCCTTCCTTAGTAGTTGTAAAGTTCATCCACGGAGCCTTCACGGGTCTTTACGCCGTCCTGCACTGCTTTTCCGTATGGGAATGCAATATAGTCCTTGCGGCTGAGTCCCGCCTGGACAATGACACTGTAACCGTAATCTACGTTTCCGCCTACTTTGATATAGGTCTTCTGAAGGACGCCGTCCTTCTCTTTATAGACATAGCTCTTTCCGTTCTCAGAGCGCACAAAGGCCTTGGAAATGACGAGCTTGTTCTTCTCATCCGCACTGTTTTTCAGCTTGATCTGAAGCCAGTCACCGTCGGATACCTGAAGGCTGGTGTCATCGATGGAAGCAGAAAATGTGTAGTTTGAAACGTTTGGATTGGATTCTCCGTAGTAGCCGAATTCGTTCCCTTCCATAGGATAATCGGAAACGGACATAACTGTGGCGTCAAATCTGCCGTACTGGTAGCTCATGCAGTCCAGAACAGTGCCAGGCTCCACCTGGTCTAAAAGCATCTCGCTGATGCTGCCCGTTACATAATATCCCTGTTTGCTCTTAACAGTGAGCAGATTGCCGTTGCCGGAATCGCCTGTGTTGGCTACGATACCGTCAAGTCTTGCATAAACGACCTGATTTTTTACCTTGCGCTCCAGCTTGGCAATGTTCATGGAGCTCTCTTCTACGTCGATCTTCAGGGAGTTTACACGGCTCTCCTGCTGACGGATGGCCTCCTGACGGGTGATGGTTGGCTCGTCGCCGCCCATGCCTCCGCCTCCGCCGTCAAATGGTGGGATGTCCGGCTCTTCCGGTCTGGTAGGGATCGCTTCTTCTTTATGATATTCCATCTCCGCAAGCGGATAGACAGGCTCCTCTAAAAGACCGCCGTTTACAAGGAAATATCCGTAACAGGATTCCATACGGTTCTCTGTATCAGCAACTTCATCATTATCATGGAACTCCAGCTGGTACCAGAAGCCGCCCTCGTGGAGCAGTTCGGTTCCCTGGGCATTGTAGCCCGCCATCAGGTTCAGGAAATATCCTGTAGCCACAATGGAGTCTGCCTCGGAAGAACAGAGGAAAATAAACGGATCTTCCTCGGTACCGGTTCCGGTAACAGGAACGGTGGTTCCGTCCAGTCTTTCAAGGAATACAAGGTCTGTCTGATAGAAGTCCTCGTTTGGTTCTCCGGATGGGTTCATCTCCCACTCTTCATGGAAATCATCCACGTCCATAAAGTCATCGCCGCTGGTATCCCCGGATGGCTCCTGCGGTGTCTGTGGCTGGTCATTTTCGCCCGGCTGGATGTCAGGATTCTGGTTGTAGATATCCTGATAGTCTTCTTCTCCGGCAAATTCGCCGTCGCCGCCTGTTGGCTGGTTATGGGATGGCTCATCGTCTCCCATATCCACAATATACTCTGCGTCTCTGCTGCCGTCAGGTTCATAATAATTGTCGTTGGCGAAATCCTCAGCAAAATCTGCTGCATGTACGATCAATGCAGGATAAAAGATTGCTGCCACGGCAAGATTGCTGCCACGGATACTGCCGGAAATGGAATCCAGACTATCGCCCATGTTGTAGAAGGATTCGTCCTCCGGATCTACAATAGGTCCGCCGTTTTTCAGGCTTGCCAGACGCTTCATGGCCTTTTCATAATCATTTTCAATGAGCTGGTGCTTCAGCTTTGCAATATTCAGCTCCATCTCCACGAGAGTCATGTCAAAGGATACAAGCTTGTCTCCCTTGGAAACGGTATCGCCCTCAAAGACATACATCTCGTCCACGATCATATCTTTATCGATGCGGACATTCTGCATAACATTGGTGGTGATATTTCCCTCGATTACCGTATCCTCAGAATAGTAATCGCTGGCCAGGGAGCTGACAGGAACTACAAGTACCTCCACCTCTCTGGATTTTTTTATGTAATTCAGTGCTCCTGCACCGGATGCGCCAACTACGGCCACCGTGAGAGTCACTGCGAGAAGCTTTTTCCATACACTCATGGTGTCACCCCTCTCTCCTTCATTTCGCCGTCACGGATCATGCAAACACGTTTGGCATGGTTGGCAATCTCGGCGTCATGGGTGATCATAAGGACTGTAACGCCCTCCTCATTTAATTTCCGGAATAACTCCATAACCTGCGCACCGGACTTACTGTCAAGCGCACCGGTAGGCTCATCTGCCAGAAGAAGCTTAGGATTGTTCACAATAGCACGGGCAATGGCAACCCTCTGCATCTGTCCACCGGAAAGCTGGTTCGGACGGAAGTTTACACGGTCGGAAAGACCTACACGCTCAAGGGCCTTGAGGGCTCTCTCACGGCGCTCTTTCTTTGGTACTCTGGCATAGTTTAACGGCATCTCCACGTTCTGGAGTGCGGTCTGCTTTGGCATAAGGTGAAAGCTCTGGAATACAAAGCCGATCTTATGAAGACGGATATCTGCCATCTCGTTTTCCGAACAGGCGCGGATATCTTTTCCATCCAGGTAGAAGGTACCCTCGGTGGCCTGGTCCAGGCATCCGATGATGTTCATAAGGGTGGACTTGCCGGAACCGGATGGTCCCATGATGGCAACGTACTCGCCCTCCTCCATGGAGAAGTTTACGTCTTTTAATACCGGGAGCTTATTTTTACCCAGCATATATTCTTTATAAATTCCCTTCAGTTCCAGAATCATCCGACTGCCTCCATATCATCAGAAAATTCTCCCATCTCACCTTCAGCTCCGAAATCTTCCATATCGCCGAAGTAGGAAGGCTCGTTATCAGGGAAAAGATCCGCCTCATCTATAATAGGCATTCCCTCAAAACCGCCGACGCCTTCAACCTCTTCATAACCTTCCATGTCATCGAAGCTGCCCATGTCGTCAAAGCCGCCCATATCATCAAAGCCGGCAAGATCATCCATCATCACAGGCTCAAGATCAGGGAATTCTGCCATGTCATCCTCAGGGAAATCCATTTCAGGGTCAAACTCGCCGTCCCAGTTCATGTCGTCCTCAGGGAAGTCGCCCCAGTCGTCTCCGCCGGAGAAATCGCCTGCAAGCTCCTCATCTGTGGTAGTAGGAAGTCCTTCCTCCAGAGCATCGGATGGGAATGCAATATAGTCGTCCTTCTTAAGGCCTTCCAGGATCTCGTACTCGCCCAGCATCTCGTTGTACTGGCCAACGGTGATCTTGCGAAGCTCCAGTTTGTTTTTCTCGTTAGCGAACCATACATGCGGTACATCATCAATGTAAAGAATGTATGCATCGCTCAGCCATACACCTGTCTTGGAAACCATCTGGCCGTTATCTAACTCGATATATACGTGCTGTCCAAGCATCAGGCCGTCGGAGCTTTCCAGATCTACATAGAATGGGTAGGTGGAGGAGTTGGTCTCGCCCTCGCTGGCATCGTACATTCCCCAGCGATTGTTGTTTCCGCTGGAACCGTTCTCTCTGTCAATAATGCCAATGTAGCCATGCCATATTTCCTGTTCATCGGCACGGGAACGGATGAGCATGGAATCGCCCTCGTTCAGATAATGGATGTTCAGCTCGTTGACAGAACCTTTTACGCGGTATCCGCCGGTGCTTAAGATCTTGATAAAGGAGTTGTCCTGGGACTCTCCGTAGCCGTAACCATAGCCATAGCTGCTGCCGTAGTCATCCATGGTATCGGAAACGCCCTCATCCCCGCCGGAGGAGAGCTGGTTGCTGTCTACCTTCTGGATTACACCTTCAATAGGGCTTCGAACCTCTGTATTTCCGGTTGCACTCTGGAGTCTGTCGATCTCGCTCTGCTTGCTGGCCTGATCGTACTCGTTTTTCTTAAGATTCATTTTGGCTGTTTCGATCTCGATGGTATAGGAGAGCTGGCTGTCTTTTTTCGCCTTGGTCTTCTCCTTCTCCAGGACCTCGATCTGGTGTTCCAGACCGGCAGCCTCGTTAACAAGCTTATCCAGATCCAGTCTGGCAAGCTTCAGGCTTTCCTCAATATGGGAAAGATCGTATTCAAAAAGGAGCTGGCCTTTCTTTACCACGTCTCCTGCTTTTACGCTGACTTCGCTTACTTTTCTGCCGGATTCGATCTTGATCTCAACTGTCTCCTGCGCTTCCACTACGCCCGCGTAACGGTTAATATATCCACTGTTCATGGCAGTCAGTTCGGACACCTGTGATACAAATACTGCGTTTTCAGGTGCCGGTGCCAGATTCTCTGTATAATACCAGTAGCCGCCTGCTCCGGCGCCTCCCAGAACGATTAATGTTGCTAATATTGCCAAGCCTTTTTTCATATCAATAGCCTCTCTTTTCACAGACATTAACTACTATAATAGCAGATTATAGCGCAAAAGAAAAGTTTCTTCCACATACCTGTAATGATTTAAGGAATTTTTCATATTATTTATGACTTTTTCATGACATTTCCTGCTTTTTTTGACTTTGAGTACAATATCTGGTATAATAAACGGATAAAAGCTATAAAAATCCAAGGAAAGGAATTACTTTTTATGAAGATGCCAAAATATCTGGTACCGCTCTTTCTGATCCTGTGCGTGCTCTTCTGCAGCGCATGCGGTTCTAACAAAAGCCAGGTGGAAAGCGCAGTAAAAGAAGAACTGAATGTATTAAAGCATCTGGATACGGAAGCAAGCGAAAAATATATTTCCTACGCCGGTCTGTTCCCTGATGCCGCGGAGGATTCCGTAAATATGGACGAGATCCATCAGGTTTTTTCTCTCTTCTTTAAAAAATTCAATTACCGCATCCGGAAGACCGAGATCGATTCCAAAGCAAACGAGGCTACCGTAAAGCTCACGCTGAAAACGCTGGACGCCCATGCCCTTGCTGTGGATTATGCCCGTGCATTTTTGCGGGAGAGCATCCTTCTGGAAGCGTCTTCTGACACCTCCGGCAGTACCCTGCCATCCTTAGAATCCCGCTATCATCTTTTATATCAGCTCTTATCCAACAACAAATATAAAACCGTAGATACCGACTGTCAGGTCCAGCTCACACGCGAAGGTCCAAAGGCAGACTGGCAGATCCGTCACAACACTGCCCTTGAAAACGACCTCACCGGCGGACTCATTACAGAGATTTCCGAGCCTGAGCTTCTGACTCCGGCCGAGACACTCTCCATCTCCTTCGATCTTCTTGAAGATATGAATCTGGAGCAGATGAGCAGCTTTTTAGGTCTTGACGATCTTCTGAATTCCGAGGATCCGGGCCAGCAGAAAATTGCCCGCACCCTTATTGAAAAAGCACATGTAACCTTTAAGTATCAGTTAGGTGAATGCCGCATGACAGAAGCCGGACATGCAGAGGTAGATGCGGTCATCACCACCTTTGACAGCGATGCTGTTTTAAGCGAATACCAGGCTGCTTTTGAGGAATATCTCACCACCAGCCAGGCAGTTGTGGACGGCTCCGATGTCCGCTCCGCAAAAGCCTATGACATGCTTACAGAATATATCGATGCATCCGAAACCATCATCGACAGAAATATCACTCTTAAGATGGTAAACAACGGTGTATCCTGGCAGCTGGATCCATCCGATCCCGCACTTGCCAATGCACTCTTCGGAACCCTTACAGAGCCTGCAGCGGCTGAATAAAAACAGGATATTTTAGGACAACAAAAAACATCCCTGATCTATCAACAGATCAGGGATGCTTTTTTATGTTTATTACTCTTCTTCTTTTACGATAGCAATGTGAAGCTCATCCAACTGCTTCTGCTCTACCTCGGATGGAGCACCCATCATGATATCCTGTGCATTCTTGTTCATTGGGAATGCAATGATCTCACGGATGGAATCCTCACCTGCAAGGAGCATAACCATACGGTCAACACCAGGTGCGATACCTGCATGTGGCGGAGCACCGTAGGTGAATGCGTTGTACATAGCAGGGAATTTAGCCTTCACTTCTTCCTCACCGAGACGTACAAGCTCGAAAGCTTTTACCATGATCTCAGGATCGTGGTTACGTACTGCACCGGAGGAGAGCTCTACACCGTTACATACAAGGTCGTACTGGTCAGCCATGATGCTGAGAGGATCGATCTCGCCGCGCTCTGCTGCAAGCAGGCTTTCCATTCCGCCGGTAGGCATGGAGAATGGGTTGTGGCAGAATTCCAGTTCTCCGGACTCATCACCGATCTCGTACATTGGGAAGTCAATGATCCAGCAGAACTCATATCTCTCTTTATCCATATGGCCTTCGCATGCTGCACCAAGCATTTTAACAGCAACACCTGCGATCTTCTGAGCAGCCTCTTTCTTGCCTGCGCCAAGAACTACAAGAGTGTTAGGAGCTAATGCAAGCTTCTCAGTAAGAGCGGATACAATAGCAGGATCAGCATTTACAAATTTAGCGATACCGCCTGCAATAGCACCGTTCTCATCAGATTTGAACCAGTAAGCCTTGCTTCCTGCCTGAACCTCGATGTCAGCACAGATCTTGTCGATGGCTTTTCTGGTAAGCTTGCAGTTGGAAACAGGAATAGCTTTCACAACATTTCCCTCGAATGGTCCAAAGCCGCAGCTCTGAAGCTCTTCTGTAACATCCTTCACGCGAAGGTCGATACGAAGGTCCGGTTTATCGGAGCCGTACTCCTCCATAGCCTGAAGGTATGGGATTCTCTTAAACGGAGCGCTGGATGCAATATTGTATTTGCCGTATTTTGCAAAGATTGGAGGAAGCACATCCTCAAGAACTGCAAATACGTCTTCTTTGGAAGCGAATGCCATCTCCATATCCATCTGGTAGAACTCACCAGGGGAACGGTCTCCACGCGCGTCCTCATCACGGAAGCAAGGAGCGATCTGGAAATAACGGTCGAAGCCGGCGGTCATGAGCAGCTGTTTGAACTGCTGTGGAGCCTGTGGAAGTGCGTAGAACTTGCCGGGATGCTTTCTGGCAGGTACCAGGTAGTCTCTTGCGCCCTCTGGGGAGGAAGCGGTAAGGATTGGGGTGGTGATCTCCAGGAATCCGTGCTCGGTCATGGCATTTCTGAGTGCGGAAACAACATTGCAGCGAAGTACGATGTTATTTTTAACCTCAGGATTACGAAGATCCAGGTAACGATATTTCAGACGGAAGGTCTCATCAGCCTTTCTGGAATGGTTGATCTCAAATGGAAGCTCTGCATGACGACAGCGTCCAAGTACCTCGATCTTCTCTGGTACGATTTCGATCTCGCCGGTAGGGATCTTGTTGTTGATGTTGCTTCTCTCGCGAACGGTACCGGTGATAGAAAGGGTAGACTCCTTATTTAATGGTTTGATGACAGCCATCAGCGCCTCATCTTCTACAACCACCTGAGTGGTGCCGTAAAAGTCACGCATGACAACGAATGCCAGGTTGCTGCCGACTTCACGAACATTTTCCATCCAGCCGACAATTGTGACTGTCTCGCCAATGTTGCTGCGTCTCAGTTCCCCGCAGGTATGTGTTCTGGACTGCATTGTGTATATCCTCCTTTATTTTCCCTGATAACAAATTTATCAGCTGTTTTTTTATTTCAGTTTTTCTCTGTAAACTTCCTCGAACTCGGTGTATCCTTCCTGGATCATCTGGTCCTTCTGGAATTTTTTGTTTTTCTTCATGATGGAGATGGCAACCTGCATGCCCTGTGCCCTCTCTGCGGTAGCTTTCTTAAGAAGCTCTGTGAGCATCTCTGCAGGAAGGTTCTTCTCGATCAGATATGCTTTCTTTCCGGCTTTGCCCGGAACCTCGTATCCGCGCTCCATAAGGAGAAGTACGATACGCTCAAATCCGATGGAGAAGCCGCAGGCGCTGGTGTCAGTGCCGGTGAATTTGCCGATCATCTTGTCATAACGTCCGCCGCCGCCAACGGAACCGCCAAACTCATCCATGGCGATCTCAAAGATAGGGCCGGTATAGTAGCTCATACCGCGAACCAGAGTTGGGTCAAAGGACATCCTGAAATCAGCAGTTTTCACGGACTCAACGGTGGAGATGATGGTCTCCAGATCCTCAGCAACCTTTGGATCAAGCACGCCGGCCAGTTTTTCTTTACAGTAGCGAACACCGGCTACATCGTTGGTGATCTCTTTGAAGAGGCCAAGGTAGGTATCGATGCCATCCTGTGGGAAGCCTGCCTCAGCAAGCTCTGCAGCTACGCCGTCAAGACCGATCTTATCCATCTTATCCAGGATGATGAATACGGTGTCGTAAGACTCCTCCGGGAAACCGCTGTACTGTGCCATAGCCTTCAGCATCTTTCTGTCGTTGATACGGATGGTGAAGTTGTGGAAGTCCAGTTTTCCAAGAAGTGTGGTGGTAGCCAGAACCAGCTCGATCTCAGCAAGATAGGTTGGCTCACCTAAAATATCGATATCGCACTGCATGAACTGACGATAACGGCCTCTCTGAGGACGGTCAGCTCTCCATACATTGCCCATCTGCAGGGCTTTAAATGGTGCAGGCAGCTCGTTTGCGTTGTTGGAATAATATCTGGAAAGCGGTACGGTGAGGTCGTAACGAAGACCGGAATCTACCAGGTCTGCCTCTGCCTGTGCTTCCTCAAGTTTCAGTTTTTCTCCGCGCTTTAAGATCTTGAAGATAAGCTTTTCGTTATCTCCGCCCTGTTTGCTGGAGAGGTTTTCAATGTGCTCCACGCATGGAGTCTCGATAGATGAAAAGCCAAAGGTGCCGTAGGTCTCGCGGATCATGTTCATCACATAATTGCGGATCTCCATCTCCTTCGGCATAATATCCTTCATTCCGGTAACGGGTTTCTTCTTTAATGCCATAATAATCTTTCCTCCTATATATGTAAGAACTCCCGGGCCTCGTAGTTCTTATGGTGAACCACATTCTGAAAGGCCAGAAATACTTCCATGTCAAAAAAACGAACTTCGTCGATCGTGGTTCGCAGTGCGCCTGCGGTATCCAGTGCCCTGCTGTAAGGGCGGTCCGAACGAAGTGCTGCAAACATATCGCAGATACGGATGATCCTTGCGCCAAGGGGAATCTCGGTTCCCCTAAGGCTGGATGGGTATCCGCTGCCATCATAATTCTCATGGTGATAATGGACACAGTCCAGAATAAAATCGGAATAGCCCTGCTCTTTGAGGGCGTTGTATCCAAGCTCTGAATGCATGCGGACGAACTTTACCTCCTGTACCACAAGAGGATTCTCATCTTCCTCAGAGTTTCCCAGATAGCTGACAAGCTGCAGCTTTCCGATGTCGTGAAGAAGGCCGGCCACAGAGAGCTCGTAGCAGGTATTCTCGTCAAGGCCAAGGGCTTCCCCCAGGGCGCGGGCGAGTTTACTTACCAGAATCCCATGATTCAGTTCCTTCATAAGGTTAAATTCCAGAATTCTTTCCGGCGCATGACTGTCTCTCTGCGCAACCAAAAGAACACCTCCTAATTAAAGCCATGCCGAAATGGCGGCACGTTTTCTTTCGATCATCTCATCGATGCGCTCAATGTAATTGGTGACATCCTTTACATTTTCCACGCGCTCAATTCGCTGTCCGCCTTCGAATACAAGCTTGGAAGAACCGCCTGCGCCAAGGGCGATAATAGGCTGTTTTTCTTCCATAATCAGTATATTGTAAATACCTGCTTTGTCAACCTTTGCGTAGCCTACATTTTCGAAATTGCCCTTCATGTTTTTCTGTCTGTACAGATAATAAGGGCCCATCTCCATCTCGTAGGCAGCTTTCATGGTCATATCCATGATCTCCTGGTTGTTCTCGAAGGTCATCTCCTGATACCGGTCTCTGAAAATATTCAGGCGGGCTGCACGCTTCACTGCAAGGGAATGGACTGTAAGGCTGTCCGGCATAAGGGCACGGACTTCCTTCAGCGTATTCTCCACCATGGAGCGGTCCTCACCCGGGAGTCCCACGATCAGGTCCATATTGATATTGTCAAAGCCAAGCTCTCTTGCAAGAACAAAGGCATTTTTTGTCTCTTCCACTGTATGTCTGCGGCCGATGATATCCAGGGTCACCTGGTTCATGGTCTGCGGATTTACGGAAATGCGGGTGACAGGGTAGCGTTTCAGCACTTCCAGCTTTTCTCTGGTGATGCTGTCCGGTCTGCCTGCCTCAACGGTAAATTCCTTCACACCTTCAAAGCCGAAGTTCTCTCCCACTGCCCGAAGGAGTCTGTCCATCTGAGCCGGGGATAAGGTGGTTGGGGTACCGCCGCCAAAGTAAATGGTATCCAGCTTGCGGTGCTTCATCATAGGTGCCACCGCCTGCACCTCGTGGATCAGGGCATCCACATAGTCGTCCACTTTCTTTTCCCATACCTTCAGCGGATAGGAGCTGAAGGAACAGTAAAGGCAGATACTTGGACAGAACGGAATGCCTATATAAAGGCTGTAGCCGTGCTCGTAGTCGATCTCTTTTAAGATCTCCCGTTCTCTGTTGGCAATGGTGATGGCCAGCGCGGCTTTTTCGCGGCTTACACAGTAGTTATCGCGCATCTCCTGCGCGATATCGCTGTTTTTCATGCCGGCTTCCAGCATGCCCATGGCCAGCTTGGCAGGACGGATGCCTGTCAGGTTTCCCCATGGAAGGGTCTTGCCGGATAACTTCACTAACAGCTGATATAAACCGTATTTCAGCGCGTCTTTATTCTGTTTTCTGATGTCTCTGGTGATCTCTGTCTGTGTGCCGGATGCAGCTGCATCGGTACTCTCCGCTCCGCCTACAACGCTTACGGAAATAACGCCCTTATTGCCCTCTGCCTGATCGTAAGCGATCTGAAAATCATCGGCGATTCTATCCACCGTGAAAGTGAGGTCCTGCCCCTCAGGCAGTTCCTCATAACAGGAGGTGAGCTCCGTTTCCGGATAAAAGGCACGGATCAGTTCATAGACATCATGCTCAAATTCTCTGTTTCGAAACAATATACCGATCTTATACAAATGGATTGTACCTCTTTTCGTGTTCGATGGTAGTCATCATTCCATGACCCGGAAGTACCTGGGTCTCTTCCGGCAGGGAATTCATAAGGCGGCTCAGGCTTCTGCGCATCTGCGCCATGCTGCCGCCAGGGAAGTCGGTTCTGCCGCAGGATCCCTGAAACAGGGTATCACCACTGACAAGAACACCTTCCTCAGCCAGATAATAACAGCAGCTTCCGGTGGTGTGCCCCGGTGTATGGAGCACCTGGATGGAAAAGCCGCCGGCCTCAAAGACCTGAAGGTCGGTGAGATAGATATCCGCCGGGGCTGTGTAGCTGCCGTTCTGCCAGCTGCTTAAGTTCCGCTCAGGGTCACTGAGCAGGTCTTCCTCCTCAAGAAGGGCATAGACCGGGATCTCAAAACGTTTTCTGAGCTCCGGCACAGCCATGATGTGGTCAAAATGGCCGTGGGTCAGCAAAATGGCTGCAGGCTTTACCTGTAATTGCATGATTTTAGCAAAAATACGGTCGTATGATCCGCCCGGATCTACGATCACGGCTTCCTGCGTCTCGGTATTTTGAAGTATATAGCAGTTCGTGGAGAGTTCTCCCACGATACAGCCCTGCAGTTTCAGTTTTCCCATGAATGCTCTCCTAAAAATGTATCTGTTAAGCTGCGGTATCAGCCTCTGGTTCTCTCGATATCGATAACGCTCTCCACCTGACGGAGCTTCTCAATGAGGGAGCCCAGTTCCTCCTTGCTGGCAGTTTCAAAGGACACGGCAATGGTGGCCTTCTCCTGTCTGCTGGTGCGGCTGTTTACATTTCTTACATCTATTTTTCTCTCAGTGAAGATACGCATCAGATCCACCAGAAGACCGGTACGGTTATTTGCATAAACGCTGATCTCCACCATGTATTTCTCATGCTCGATCTCGTTGTGCTCCCACTCGGCAGGGATCAGACGTTCACGGTCGCCGTCAGGCATGTTCATGAGGTTTACGCAGTCGGTGCGGTGGATAGTAATACCGCGGCCTCTGGTAACAAAGCCCATGATCTCATCACCCGGAATTGGGTTGCAGCACTTGGAGAAGCGAACGGCCACGTCGTGGATACCTTTTACAAGGATTCCGCTCTTGCTCTTCACATGAACCGGTTTGTTTTTGTTTTCGTTAACGGTTTCAAGCACCTGCTCATCGGTCATGGCATGCTTTTCAGCCTTCTCATGTGCCTCGATGAGTTTGTTTAAGACCTGTCCCTCTTTAAGACCGCCATGTCCAATGGCAGCCAGGACAGAATCCCAGTCACGGAAACCGTATTTCACCATGACAAGCTCCAGATATTCAGGCTTGGTGTAGGTGCTGATCTTAAGGCCTTTGGTCTTGGCGTAGTTTGCCAGCGCATCCTTGCCCTTCAGGATATTGTCTTCTTTTAATTCTTTTTTAAACCACTGGTTGATCTTATTCTTGGCCTGGGTACTCTTGACGATCTTCAGCCAGTCGCGGCTTGGTCCCTGGGTGTTCTGGGACGTGATGATCTCAATTCGATCACCGTTCTGAATAATGTAATCGATAGGAACCAGCTTGTCATTTACACGGGCACCGATCATTCGATTGCCGACCGCACTGTGCACATAATATGCAAAGTCGATAGGGGTGGAACCGTTTGGAAGGTTCTTTACCTCGCCCTGTGGGGTGAAGGCGTATACACTGTCTGCAAAGAGGTCTAAGTCATTCTTTAAGAGGCTCATGAACTCTCTGTTATCAGACATGTCCTTCTGCCACTCCAGGATCTGGCGGAGCCAGTTCAGCTTCTCCTCCTCGCTGTTGCCCACAGGGGCTTTGCCGTCGGAGGCCTCTTTGTATTTCCAGTGAGCGGCAATACCGTACTCGGCAGTCTTATGCATGTCAAAGGTACGGATCTGGATCTCAAACGGCTGGCCGTTTGGTGCGATCAGTGTAGTGTGAAGGGACTGATACATGTTCTGCTTAGGCATGGCAATGTAATCTTTAAAACGTCCCGGAATAGGCT
>JAGHUU010000201.1 GCA_018064695.1 Candidatus Blautia equi
TTTGTATATTAAGATCAAGAGGATCAGCCTCTCCATTAAGGTAATAAAATAATAACAAAGAGAGACACGGGCACAGGGACCTGGTCCAATTTTCTTAATTAAAATGGACCAGGTCCCTGTCCCCTTGTCTCTCTTTGTTATGTTCTCAATCAATCATTGGATGCCATTTCAGCTTCCAGCTGAGCGATCTGCTCATCGGTCATCTCTTCGATGCCGTCGTTTCCGCTTTCCAGAACAAAATCCTCGATGGACTCAAAATCCTCAGGGATCATCAGGCTGAAGGCAGCGGTCATTTTTTCGTTATATTTGTTCAGCAGGATCGGAGCGGTTTTGATTCCCATGGAGGAGATATCCATGCCGGTCAGAGCATCTGCCGCAAGCTTTCCGGCTTCGTATCCCATATCGTACGGCGCTGCGGAAACAGTGGCGAGACCGCAGGCGGAGCAAAGGGCTTCATCTGCAGTGATGACAGGGGTCATCTTTTCCAGGGAGAGGGAGCTGATGGTGGAACCATATGCTTCCAGAGAGGAATCTGCAGGCAGGTAGATGACCTGATTCTCATCTGCGGCTGTGGTAAGGGCGGAAGTGATATCATCCGTGAAGGTGTAATTGGTGCAGGTTAAGCCCACATTGGTAAGTGCGGTGGTCATGCCGGAAGCCTGTGCCTCGGAAGAAGCATTGCCTTCTGCAAAAACGATGCCCACAGAGGTGACATCAGGGAGCATAGCGCGGATCATGTCTGCCTGGCTGCTGTAAGGTGCCAGGGCGGTGATGCCTGCCACATTTCCTGCGGAGCCGGAATAGAAAACAGAAGCGCCGATGATCGGCATGCTGTCGGTGGCTGCCATGGCTGCGGATAACATAAGGTCGCTGGAAACAAAGATGAGATCATCCTGCTGGGAGAGGAACTCCTGCATGACACCGGCGAGGTTGGCAGGATCGCCCTGTGCGGAGATTTCATCAAACATAACGGCATCGCTTCCAAGGCTTTCCATGACGGCATCCTCAAAGCCGAAGGTCAGATCGTTAAAGAAGTCCATGTCATCCATCTGAACAACGCCGATGGAGTACTGCGGGTCTGCCTGTACCATAAGGGCACCGGCACTTATATTGGTGATGAGAACTGCCGAAAGAACGGCAGCGGGAATATGTTTTTTCATTTAATGTATAGCCTCCTGATTCCGGAATAGATTTTTTCCAGACACAGTATAACATTATTTTGAAAACGGGGACAATCCTTTTCTTTGGAATATTTATTCAGTTATTTTATTCCGGACTCTTACAGTACTGCAGAACATCCTGGACAGGGCAATCCAGCAGCTCGCATAGGCGGTTCAGGGTGTAGGTGCTGATATGCTGGTTGGTCCGGAGCCGGTATAACTGTCCGGAGCTGATCTCATAATGATGAACCAGCTTGTACTGGGAGATGGATCTGGCTTTCAGGGTATTCCAGAGTGGAGAATAGGTGATCATAATGCTGCGCCTCCTTTATGAAATAAATAGAATTTACACAGGTAGATAGTATAATTATCCCCTTATTTCCCGCATTTCTTGAGATTATGATGATTTATATGTATAATACATGGGAGAATATACGGACAAAGGGACAGGGTCAGGTGATAAACTGTACAGATACGCGTCCGCTTCCGGGGAGGTACCGCTTTGCTTCGCTCCATTGAGACATGGCTGGATAATTATAAATTAAAGAGAAAGCTTCAGATCTTTTATCTGCTGTGCGTGCTGATCCCGCTGATCATCACGGACAGCCTCATTATGTACAGTTTCAGTCATGCGGAGATGGTGCAGCAGGAATACAGTATGAAAAATGAGGCGGAGGCCGTGCGTACAACCATAACCAGTACACTGGACTTTACAGACAGTCTGGCCAGCAGCTTCTACATCAACAGAAATCTCTATGAATTCCTGGATGAGCATTACAGGACCCCATATGACTATTTTGTGGCTTATCAGAACCTCATGAAGAGCAGCCTGTTCCGCACCACTATGAGCGGAACCATGCTGCGCATCAAGCTGTACGGAGATAACGAGACGATCTTAAACGGCGGCGAGTTTGGCCAGACAGACAGGATCCGGGGAGAAACCTGGTATCAGTCCCTGCAGGATTCCGGAAAGGACAGTATCCTGTATGTGGGATATGAATCCGGAGATGTTCCGAACTACAATTCTAAAAGACGTGTTATTTATCTGAAAAAGATGAATTACTATAAGCGCGACAACAGGGAGCGCATCATCAAGATCGAGCTGGATTACAACGGCCTGATCCGCCAGCTGGAGGATCTGTACCGGGAGTCCGACATCTACATCTGCAATGAGGACAGGATCCTGTTCTCCAACAACGGACACAGCAATCAGACCCAGGATTTTGATACCTTTACCATGCAGGATCAGATCGGGTATGAGCTGCCTTTCACCTATTTCGGTATGCCTATGAGGATCCTCATCATGAAGGAGCCTATCAATGCCTGGGTATTTCTGAAGGAGCATATCCCCAGCATCATTGCACTTCTGCTCATCAATATCTTTATGCCGTGGATCTTCAGTCTTTATATGAACCATTCTCTCACACGCCGTATGAGTATTCTTGCAGATGCCTTCAACAGCGTAAACGAGGATCAGCTGACAGAGATCTCCGAGATCACTGGTAAAGATGAGATCAGTATGCTGATGGAGAGATATAACGTGATGGCGGGCAGGACCAACGAACTGATCCAGAGCGTATATAAGGGAACCATCAGGGAGCAGGAGTTTGAGATCTCCCGTAAGAATGCAGAACTTCTGGCCCTTCACAGCCAGATTAACCCGCATTTTATGTTTAACACACTGGAAAGTATCCGTATGCACAGTATTCTCCGTAAAGAGTATGAGACTGCGGATATGGTAGAAAAGCTGGCTATTATGGAGCGCCAGATCGTAAACTGGAACGAGGATGTTATTGAGATCCAGAAAGAGATGGATTTTGTGGAGGCATACTTAAGCCTGCAGAAGTACCGTTTCGGTGACAAGCTCTCCTATGAGATCGAACTGGATGACGACTGCAGAAGGATCCGCATCCCGAAGCTTTCTATAGTAACTTTTGTGGAGAATGCCTGCGTGCACGGCATCGAGAGCAAAACAAACAGAGGCTGGATCTTCGTACGTGCCTATAAAGAGGATTATATGCTGAATCTGGAGATCGAGGACACCGGCGGCGGTATCGATGAGGAGGAAGCAGAGCAGCTTTTATATGATATGGAACATGCAGACATTGATTCTGTGAAAGAAAAGAGAAGGGGCGTAGGTGTGATCAACGCCTGCCTGCGGCTTAAGATGGTAATGGGAGAGGATGTTTCCTTCCAGCTTACCAGCGAAAAAGAGATCGGAACTCTGGTAAATATCCGGATTCCGCTTCAGAGAAGAGAGACAGAGGAGACATAAGATGCTGAAAGTACTTCTGGTTGACGACGAACCATTTATTATCCAGGGCCTGTCGGTGCTCATCGACTGGGAAAAAGAAGGATTTGAGATCGCGGCAACGAAATCAAACGGCCTGGAAGCCCTGGAATATTTAAGAAAGAATAAAGTGGATGTGATCCTGGCGGATATCAAGATGCCGGCCATGACCGGTCTTCAGCTTCTGGAGAAGATCCGTGAGGAAAAAATATCCGAGGCCTATTTTGTGATCTTAAGCGGCTATGGAGATTTCTCCTACGCACAGCAGGCCATCCGTTATAACTGTACGGATTATATCCTGAAGCCAATGGAGAGATCAGAGCTTCTGGAGCTGCTGGATAAGATTCGAAGCCAGCTGAAGATCTCCTACGAGGAGGAGCAGAGCAACCGCACCTTCCAGAGAGCTTATCTGGAGAGAAACGTGATCGCACTTCTCACCGGAAAATATGACTCCGTGAACCTGGAATACGTGAAGAAGCATATGCAGCTTTCCGACGGTGTATGTTATGTGGATCTGGAATTCATAGACATTCTCCGCTTAAAAGAGGAGAAGGAGGAGGGCGAGCTCCGCGCACTGCAGAGAGAGCTGTATAAGATCTGTCAGGAGCTTTTAAGAGAGGACGGCACCCATGTGGTCTTCGATGTGTCCCCGGATGACAGCTATTATGATGTGGGCCTTATCCTCTGCGATTATATGCACGCAAAAGAAGACCGCACTCAGGAGGAATATCTGGAAGCCTTTATCAAGAACCTGGGAAGACTTATGGATTACCCGATCTCCATGTTTGTTGGTAAGAAAGTAAAAGATATCTCTTCTATTTCCCAGTCCTACGGTGCAGCCTGCATCCTTCGCTCCATGGAACCGTTCCGTGCGGAGAAACAGATCTATTATTACGATAAGGAAATTCATGTGGGAAGCGGTGAGGCCCTCTGCAAACAGAGCCTGGATGACCTCATCAGTGCCATTGAACTGAATGACAAAGTAGCCATTCACCAGAAGGTGGATGCGCTTTTTGAGGAGATGCAGCGGATCGGCGTGGGAAGCGGAGACACCATCACCCTCAATATCAACTATCTTCTGTTTCGTCTCATTCACCTGGCTACAGAGCAGGATAACGAGGTGGATCAGGATGAGATCCTGCATTTTATCAGTGAGCATTCCTTTGAGAAGGGAATCCTCCGCGGCGGAAATGCCCACCTGACCAAATTCTCCAGCGAGTTTGCGGAATACCTGGTACAGCTTAGAAAGAATGTTTCCAGAGGCGTTCTGCAGGATGTGGAAAAAGAGATCCGCACCAACTTTGCGGAAAACCTGACCCTTCGGGATCTGGGAAAGAAATATTTTGTAAACAGCTCTTATCTGGGACAGATCTTCCAGAAGAAATACGGCAAGTCCTTCAAGGATTACCTGACAGAATACAGGATCCAGGAGGCAGCCCGCATGCTGCTTAAGACGGATGAAAAGATCAGCATGATCGCCGAGACTGTGGGTTATAAGGACTGTGACTATTTTATCCGTAAATTTATTGATGTCATGGGCTGTACTCCAACCAGATACAGAAAGACCCAGAAAAAAGAGTGATTTTATAATCAAAAATACAGAATGTGAAAAAAGGACAGACTGTTAATCATATTTTACAGTCTGTCCTTTCATTTTTTGTTGTAAAACACAGGAAAAGCTGTCATTTTACCGAAAAACCATGAAATATTTCAGCGCATACTATAATTTTTCGGGATTATATCTAGAATTTTTCCATATGATTCATCTGTGAGAGGAAATATAATATTACTATCAATAATGTTCTGGTAACACTATAGAATTTTTGGAGGAGGAACTAGTATGAAGTTCAGAAAGTATTTTGTAACTTTAATGGCAGCAGCTATGGCTACTGGCATGCTCACCGGTGCTGTAAGCGCTGAGGAGTATTCTGATGATCAGATCAAAGATTACACCATGTTCATCGCAATGCCAGGATCTGAGAAAAACGACGGCAACGAGGTTAAAGAGATCATCGCTCACAAAATCGGCGGTAGAGTAAAAGAGATCTGGTTAACAGGTCAGACCGACGCAGAAGCAGTTGGAACCATCATCGCTTCCGGCGAGTATCCAGAGTTCATCAACGGTGGAGACGCTATGGCAGCTCTTTACGATGCAGACGTTCTGGTAGCATGGGATGATTATATTGACAACTATCCAAACCTGAAAGAGATGTATACCGACAAAGAGTGGGATATGTTCCGTCAGGAAGATGGCCACATCTACTGGGCAAACGTATTCGGCAACACCTACGGAATGTCCAAAGCTACTACTCATAATGATGAGGCATTCTGGATCCAGGCTAAAGTTCTTGAGTGGGCTGGATATCCACAGATCGAGACTCTTGATGAGTACTTCGATGTACTTGAGAAATACTATGAGGCTAACCCAACACTTGAGGATGGCACCAAAGTTATCCCATACACCATGCTCTGCGAAGACTGGAGATACTTCTGTATCGAGAACGCACCAGAGTTCCTTGCAGGATATCCAAACGACGGTTCTGTAATCGTTGATAAAGAGAACATGCAGATCGTTGACTACAACACCATCCCGATTGCTGAGACCTACTTCCGCAAACTGAACGAGGAGTACAGCAAAGGCATCATCGATATCGAGTTTGGTACCCAGACTTACGATGAGTATATCGCAAAACTTTCCACCGGTGCTGTTCTTGGTATGTGTGACCAGTGGTGGGATTTCGCTTACACTGTAAATGATGTATTCAAACAGCAGGGTCTTGACATTGCTGGATGCAACTATGTTCCACTTGGACTTGTAGCAGAAAAAGGTCAGGAAAACAGATGGCATACCTATGGTGATACTCTGAACAACTCTTCAGGTGTTGCTATTACCACCAGCTGTGATGATGTTGAGGCTGCTTTCCAGTTCCTTAACGACCTTCTTGATCAGGAGATCCATGATCTTCGTTTCTGGGGTGTAGAGGGTGTTGACTACCTCGTTGATGAGAACGGTCTCTACTACAGAACTCCTGAGATGAGAATGCAGGTTGCTGACAACGAGTACAAAGCTTCCCATATGTGTGACTACTCCTACATGCCACAGTGGGGCGGTACCAGCAAAGACGGTATCAACGCTATGACTCCTACCGAGCAGACTTCCGAGTTCTTCGAAGGACTTGCAGAGCCACTCGTTAAATGTTTCGAAGCTTACGGCGCTGGTAACTATCCAGATATGATCCACTCCGTAGTTGAGGAGAATGCTCCTTGGTTCCCAATGTACTCCTTCTCCAACGCTATGACCACTGAGACCGAGGGTGGTGTAGCATGGACCAAGATGGGTGAAGTAAAACATGAGTGGCTGCCAAAAGTAGTTATGTCCGATGATTTCGATACCACCTGGGCAGAGTACATGGAAGCTTACAATGCAACCAATCCAGAAGCATTCCTTGCTGAGATGCAGGAAGAGCTTGAGAGAAGAGCAGCTGCAGCAGCAGAATAATGGTTTTACTGAGTTTATATCGAATCCTTTGATATAGCATGGTCGGGCAGCCATAGTTGGTCGCAACTGTGGCTGCCCTTTTATATCATAAGAACCAGCCGGGTTCTGCTTCGCCGGAAAAACCGGAGAGCGGAATATCTGATCTGAAGACCGGCGAATATATTTTGCGGTTCTTGTGATATAAAAGGGAAAGATCATGCGATATGGGAGGAAATAAATCCGTGGGAAAGGAAGGATCACGTATGGCAAAGAGCAATAAAAAACAGGCTATTACGATGAAAGAGATTAAAAGACAGAAATTTCTTTTAATCTGGTCTGCCGTTTTTGTTATTTACGGTATTATTTTCTATTATGTTCCGCTTGGCGGCTGGATCATGGCATTCCAGCACTATAAACCAAAAACAGGTCTTCTTCATTCCAAGTTTGTTGGTCTGGACAAGTTTAAATTCCTGTTTTACGATGATGTATTCCTGAAGGTTATCAGAAATACACTGGCTATGGGTATTCTTACCCTGGTAGCTACCTTTATTATGGCGATTGCATTCGCTATTCTTCTGAACGAAGTTAAGAGCATGTTTGCGAAAAAGGCGATCCAGACTATCTCCTATCTTCCACACTTCCTCTCCTGGATCATCGTGTGTGGTATCCTGCATGATGCTTTATCCGGAAGCGGTATTGTGAACGAGGTTCTGGTAGGTCTTCATATTCTGAAAACGCCAATCAACTTTTTTGCCCATCCGGGTTATTTCTGGCCGATCGTTGCTTTTGCAAACGTCTGGAAAGAGACCGGCTGGAACGCAATTATTTATCTTGCTGCAATCACTTCCATCGATCCGTGCCTTTATGAGGCAGCTTCCATCGACGGCGGCGGCAGATGGGCAAAGATCAGACATATCACTCTTCCTGGTATTCGTCCTACCATCATGATCCTTCTCATCATGAACATCGGTAACGTTCTTAATACCAGTTTCGAGATCCCATACCTGTTAGGTAACGGCCTCATCAAGAGTGTATCCGATACCATCGATATCTACGTTCTTACCTGGGGTATCAGCCAGAGTGACTACTCTCTCGGTACAGCAGCCGGTATCTTCAAGAGTATCGTAAGTATCGTGCTGATTCTCATTGCTAACTCAGTTGCTAAGCGCTCCGGCGGCGAGCGTCTGTTCTAAGGGTGGAGGTGTATGACGATGAAGAAAAGATCTTTTGCTGATATTGCATTTACCATCTGCAACTCTCTCTTTATGATTGCGTTTGTAGTGATTACCCTGTACCCTGTACTGAATACCGTAGCCATCTCCCTGAATGATGGTATCGATGCGGTTCGTGGTAATATTCATCTTCTTCCACGTGCATTTACCTGGAAGAACTACGGCACTGTATTAAGAAAACAGAACATCGTGACCGGTGCTTATATTTCCGTAGCAAGAACAATTCTTGGTACTCTGATCGCTCTGGTTGCTAACGCTCTGCTTTCCTACATTGTCAGCCGTAAACGTTTCATGTTCCGTTCCCAGCTGTCTCTGTTCTGGGTTATCACCATGTATGTAAACGGTGGTATGGTTCCGATCCTTCTTCTTTATAAGAGCCTCGGCCTTACCAATACCTTCTGGGTATATATCTTCCCTGGTATTATCGGTGCATTTAACATGCTGGTTATGAGAACCTATATGGAAGGTCTTCCGGATGCACTGGAAGAGTCCGCACAGCTTGACGGTGCAGGTTATATGACCATTTTCGTTAAGATCATTTCCCCACTGTGTAAACCAATTTACGCTACCGTAGCTCTTTTCGTAGCGGTTGGTCAGTGGAACTCCTGGTTTGATGCTATGCTGTACAACCGTATGAAGGATGAGTACACTACTCTTCAGTTCGAGCTGATGAAGTTGCTGTCTTCCGTTATGCAGCAGAGTGGTAGTGCTACCAACCAGAGCACAACTGCTGTATCTGCAGTAACGCCTACTTCTGTACGTGCAGCTGCTACCGTAGTTACCATGCTCCCAATTATCTGTCTGTATCCTTTCCTGCAGAGATATTTCGTAGCCGGTCTTACTATCGGTGGTGTTAAAGAGTAATCTTTCTTTTTCCTTTTTATATTAAGTTTACGCAGAAGAAACTGTTCGGCTACTTAGGGTGGTCGGGCAGTTTTTTCTGTGTTAATATATGATGTAAAACAGAACCTATCAAACAGAAAAAGGTATTACAATGCTATATCAGATTAATAACGGAAGTGTCTCTGTAGGGGGCACGGAGATTTTATCGCATCTGGACTTTGAGATCAAAGGACAGGAGAAGATTGCGATCGTTGGAAGAAACGGTGCGGGAAAGACCACCCTGCTGCGGCTGATCGCAGGGGAACTGGAGCTGGACCGTGATGATAAGAGAAATGGTCCTGGGATCTTAAGCTCCAGGAAAGTTACGATTGGATATCTGACACAGAACCAGGCCGGGGATGGCGAGAAGACCGTGGAGGAGATCCTGTTGGAAGGATGCCCTTCCGGAGATCTCTTTTCCAGAGAACGGTTTGAGTATGAGATGGAATATGACCGGATCTTCACCGGGTTTGGCTTTCAGGCGGAGGAGAAGAAGCGTAAGCTGGGCTCTTTTTCCGGAGGAGAACAGACCAAGATCGCACTGATCCGGCTGCTGCTTTTAAAACCGGATATCCTGCTTCTGGATGAGCCAACCAACCATCTGGATATTCAGACCGTGGAATGGCTGGAAGGTTATATGAAAAAGTACGACCGCGCGGTGGTGTTTGTCTCCCATGACAGATTCTTTCTGGACCAGGTCGTGGATGTGGTATACGAGCTGAACCACGGTAAGCTGAAGCGCTATGCCGGGAATTACACCGCATACCGCCTGCAGAAGAGGAAGGATCTGGCTTCGGCTAAGAAAGCCTACGAGCGGCAGCAGGAGGAGATCCACAGGCTGAATGATCTCATTGAAAAGTTCAAGCATAAACCGAAAAAGGCTGCTTTTGCCAGAAGCAGGAAGAAGATCATTGAGAGAATGGAGAAGATCGATCCGCCGGAGGAGGATGATGTGCATATCTTTGCCGGGGATATTGAGCCTTTGATCCCGGGCAGCAAGTGGGTGTTTGAGGCGGAGCATCTGAAGATCGGTTATCAGAAGGTGCTTCTGGAGCTGTCTCTCCGGGTGAGAAAAGGACAGAAGATCGGCATCATTGGAGAGAACGGTGTAGGTAAGTCTACGTTTCTTAAGACCGTGGCAGGGCTGATTCCGCCAATGAAGGGGAAATGTATTCTTGGCAATAATACGACTATAGGGTATTTTGACCAGCAATCGGCGGCCCTGGAATCAGAGAAGCAGGTGGTGGAGCATTTCCACGAGCTGTTTCCGGTGATGACGGAGAAGGAAGTGCGGCAGGCGCTGGGCGCGTATCTTTTTTCCGGAAAAATGGCTTCCACAAAGGTCAGCGGTCTTTCCGGCGGTGAAAAATCCAGGCTGGTGCTGGCGGAGCTGTTAAACAGCAAACCAAACCTGCTGATTCTGGACGAACCAACCAATCACATGGATGTGCAGGCTAAGGAGACGCTGGAGTCAGCTTTTCAGAGCTATAAGGGAACGATTCTTTTTGTATCCCACGACCGCTATTTTATTCAGCAGGTGGCGGATGCCATTCTGGTTTTTCAGGATAAAAAGAGCAGCGGACCGGATGCGGAGTACGGCAGCGTGATGTACTATCCTTTTGGATATGAGCATTATCTTTCCCATTGCAGGAAGGAAGAGGGGGCAGAGTTATCTGCCATTCTTCGCGCAGAAGATCAGGCTCTGGTGGCAGGCTTAAAGGCAGTTCCTAAG
This sequence comes from Candidatus Blautia equi, assembly GCA_018064695.1. Lineage (GTDB taxonomy): Bacteria > Bacillota > Clostridia > Lachnospirales > Lachnospiraceae > Blautia_A > Blautia_A equi. Next base: position 10,775 of record JAGHUU010000201.1, read on the forward strand.
GGGGAAAAGCGCTATGTGAAGGAGATGAGCTCTGACGAGGCTTATCTTGACTGGCAGCTGAGACTCCGCGGCGAACAGCTGGAGGAAAGCCGCAGGCAGGTGGAAGTGCTGTCTGAAAAATATGAAGAACTGCTGGAACAGATGCTGTGGAGTGAGGAGCTGGAAAGTGTGGAAAAGGCTCTCTCAGAAGCCTGCGACCTGTGGACAGAAAAGTGCCTGGACTGGATGGAGATGTGGCAGGAGTTTAAGAGCTTTCGCTCATGATGCAGCTGATAAATAAAGGAGAGAAGAAAGATGGATTTCTTGATAGAGTTTTTACTTGAGATAGTATTGGAAGGATGTTTCATGCTTTCAACAGAAAAGAAAGTGCCGCTGGCCATCAGAATCCTGCTGGGAACAGTGCTGGCAGCCATTTATCTGCTGTTGGTAGGGGCAATCGTATACCTGGCTATCAGCAATCACAGTATTCTTATGTTTGTTATGGC
>JAGHUU010000051.1 GCA_018064695.1 Candidatus Blautia equi
CGTGTGGACGCACCGCTGGATATGCGCATGGACCAGCGCCAGCCACAGACCGCGGCCGACATTGTAAACGGCTATGAAGAAAGAGAATTATTCCGTATCATCCGTGATTACGGAGAAGATAAATTTGCAAAAAACATCGCGAAGCACATTGTGCAGGCCAGAAGCATAGCACCTATCGAGACCACCGGTCAGCTGACCGAGATCATCCGGGGTGCCATTCCTATGAAAATGCAGGTGACAGGCGGCCACCCCGCCAAAAGAACCTTCCAGGCCATCCGCATTGAGCTGAACAGAGAGCTGGATGTCCTTCGGGACTCCCTTGATGAGATGATCGACATGCTGGACGACGGCGGCAGACTCTGCATCATTACCTTCCATTCCTTAGAGGATAGAATCGTAAAGACCATTTTCCGCCAGAACGAAAATCCATGCACCTGTCCTACCAGCTTCCCTGTATGCATGTGCGGCAAGAAGTCCAAAGGAAAGGTGATCACCAGAAAACCTATTCTGCCAAGTGACCTTGAGATGGAGGAAAACCCACGTTCCAAGAGCGCAAAGCTTCGTGTTTTTGAGCGTATTATAGAATAAAGTAATTAATTTTCAGATATACACAGATCTGAGAGGGGAGGGAAAGAGATATGGCACAGAGAAGACCGGCAAACAGAAGAACCGCGTCCAGTCAGGTCAGAAGAAACAGGGATATGTACATGTCCGGAAATACAGTCAGACAGCCGCAGGAATATCCTGGCCGCCGCAACCCCGTGCGTCCATCCCACACCCGCAGAACTGTTGAAAGAGAACCACAGAGAAGAGTCAGAACCGACCGCGAGATCCGTGAATCCCGCCGCCAGATTGAAAGAAACAGAGCCAGAGCAGAGGGAATCACCAAAGGCTTCATTGTATTCCTCTCTGTTGTGTGTATTGCTCTTCTTATGATGGGCGTACATTTCCTGCAGTTAAAATCTGAGATCACCAGCAAAAAGAAAGAGGTGGCCAGACTGGAGGCAGAGTATACAGACCTGAAGGAAGAGAACGACGCTCTGCAGAGTCAGATCACAAACAATGTGGATATGCGAAAGATCCGTCAGATCGCCTTTGGCCGTCTGGGTATGAAATACCCGTCTGATGATCAGAAGGTTCTGTATGAGACCACCACCACCAGTTATGTGAGACAATATCAGGAGGTACCTGATTCCAAATAGGAGAGATTTCCTTGAAGAGAAGAAAACATAATAGTAACAAGAACAACGTTCGTAATAAGATCACCAGAAAAACGAACTACCAAATGCGCAAAAAGCTGGTAATGCTCTATATAGGAGTAGTACTGGCTTTAGTTGGTTTAATGATGAGGATCACTTACATCAATGCCACCAGCGGTGACAAGTATAAAAAGATGGTTCTCTCCCAGGCCCAGTCCAAGTACGAGAGCGCGGTGCTTCCATCCAAGCGCGGCGACATCTACGACAGAAACGGAAACGTGCTGGCCACCAGCAGTAAAGTGTATAACGTAGTCCTGGACTGTAAGGCAGTCAACGAGGCAGACGAATGGGTCCGCTCCGAATACAGAGATGCCACCATCAAAGCTCTGGTGGATTTCTTTGAACTGGAGGAGGCAAAACTCTTAAAGCTCATCACCAGCGACTCCACCAAAAACAGCCAGTATCAGGTCATTAAAAAGACCGTTCCTGTAGATAAGAAAAAAGATTTCGAAAATTTCAAAGCCTTCACAGCGGCAGATAACCTCTCTGAAGAGCAGAAGACATACAGAAACCATATAACAGGCGTGTGGTTTGAGGAGGATTACTTAAGAAGCTATCCTTTTGAGAGCCTTGCCTGCGATACCATAGGCTTTACCTTCTCCAGAGACACCGCCGACTGGGGTATCGAGGGATACTACAACACCTACCTCACCGGTGCCGACGGCAGACAGTACGGCTATTTCAGCAACAGCTCCGACGTGGAGCAGACCATCATCGAGCCAACCAATGGTCGAAGCCTGGAGCTCTCCCTGGATGTGGGTGCCCAGCAGATCGTGGAAAAATACGTAAACGCCTTCAACGAGGCCATGGGTGCCAAACACGTGGGCGTTGTGGTGGAGGATCCTTCCACCGGCGAGATCCTGGCCATGGACGGCGGCGACCGCTATGACCTGAACCACCCTCGCGACTTAAGCTATTCCGGACTTTATTCCGATGCAGCCATAGAAGCCATGAATGACGAACAGACAGTGGAGGCACTGAACAGTATGTGGAGCAACTTCTGCATCACAGATGCCTACGAGCCGGGTTCTGTAGTTAAGCCAATCGTCATGGCATCCGCACTTGAGAAGGGTGCTATTTCTACCAGTGACATGTTTGTCTGTGACGGCGGACAGCAGTTCGGTACCGATACCTTCATCAAGTGCGCGGTTTACCCGGATGCCCACGGTGATGAGACCCTGGCGGACGTCATTGCAAACTCCTGCAACGACGGTATGATGCAGATCGCAGCACGCATGGGTGACGACCAGTTCATCAAAGCGCAGAGTCTGTTCAACTTTGGTTCCTATACAGGTCTTGACCTTCCAAACGAAGGCTCCGGTATTATCCATACCACAGATACCATGGGAACCACAGAGCTTGCCTGCTCCTCCTTTGGACAGGGCTTTACCTGTACCATGATCCAGGAGATCAATGCCATGTGCTCCGTAATCAACGGCGGTTACTATTATCAGCCGCATCTGGTAACCAAGATCAAGGACAGCAACGGCAATATCATTAAAAATATCACACCGACCCTCATGAAGCAGACCATCTCCGCACAGATCTCCGAGAATGTGCGCAAATACATGCAGGCCAGTGTTGAGCACGGTACCAGTTATCATTCCAAAGTCCAGGGCTACAGCTCCGGTGGTAAGACAGGTACTGCTGAGAAAATTCCGCGAGGAAACAGAAAATACCTGGTATCCTTTATCGGCTTTGCTCCGGTATCCGATCCTAAGGTAGTTGTATATGTAGTAGTAGATGAGCCGAATGCGGAGGAACAGGCAACCAGTTCCTTCCCGCAGTACATTGCACAGGGTATTCTCTCTGAGCTTCTGCCTTATCTGAATGTATTTCCGGATGAGAGCGGCGGCTACTATGAGGAGACCGAGCTCTGGGAAGGCTTTAAAGGACATCTCCAGAATATTTCCGGCCCGGGCCTTGATGCCGAGGGCAACCTGGTCGATGGTGCAGGAAACCTTATCGACCTGGAAGGAAACCGTATCGACAACAAGGGTTATCTTGTGGATGACCACGGCAACCGTCTTGTCAACGATGACGGCGAGTATATGAAATCTCCGTATCTGGTAAGCAATGTAAGCGATGACCTTCAGGAAGCTGTATCCAATACCAACATCCCGGCACCGCTTCAGAGCGACGAGGATCCTCTCTACGGAAACGACATGGAGAGCGATGGCGTTACCAACGAAGAGGCAGGATACGAATAAAATCGACTGAAACCGGCAAAATGCGGCAAAATCAGACAGAGACCAACGAAAGAGGTACATGTTATGGACTTTAAGATCGTAATTCCGGCACTGATCGCCTTTGTGATCAGCACCGCACTGGGACCGTTTGTGATCCCGTTCCTTAGAAAACTGAAATTCAGCCAGACTGAGCGCGTGGACGGCGTGGAGTCCCACCTTAAGAAGACCGGCACTCCTACCATGGGCGGTGTGATCTTCCTGATCGCCATTGTGGTTACCTCACTGTTTTATATGAAAGACTATCCGAAGATCATTCCGGTGGTGATTCTTACCTTCGGTTTTGGTGTGATCGGATTCCTGGATGATTACCTGAAGGTAGTGCTTAGAAGATCCGACGGTCTTCTGGCATGGCAGAAGTTTTCTCTTCAGCTCATCATCACTGCAATTTATACTTTTTATCTGATGAAATTTACGGATGTTTCTCTCACCATGAGAATTCCGTTCTGGAGCGGTCATGAGCTGAATCTTGGCTGGCTTGCTGTTCCGCTTCTGTTCTTTGCAGTTCTCGGTACCGTTAACGGTGTAAACCTGACAGACGGTCTTGACGGACTGGCAGCTACCGTAACACTGGTGGTTGCGGTGTTCTTTGTTGTTGTATCTATCAGCCTTGGCGCAGGCGTTGAGCCGCTGGCTGCAGCTGTAGCGGGCGGACTTATGGGCTTCCTTCTTTACAATGTGCATCCTGCACAGGTGTTCATGGGAGATACCGGTTCCCTGGCTCTTGGCGGATTTGTGGCAGGTATGGCCTATATGATGCAGATGCCTTTATTTATTCTGATCATCGGTGTGATCTATCTTGTGGAGACCCTCTCTGTTATGATCCAGGTTTCCTACTTTAAGATCACCCATGGAAAACGTATCTTCAAGATGGCTCCGATCCATCATCATTTTGAGAAGAGCGGCTGGAAAGAGACCAAGATCGTTGGCGTATTTTCCATCATCACCACAGTGGCATGTCTCATTGCGCTGCTGGCACTTTAAGGAGGACTAACATGGAACTGACTGGAAAGAAAGTACTGGTATTCGGTACGGGAAAAAGTGGAATCGGCGCAGCAGACCTTTTAAATCAGATGGGCGCAGCTGTTGTGCTCTTTGACGGAAATACTTCTGTTGATAAAGAGGCTGTTCTTAAGAAGCTGGACGGAACCTATACACCTGAGATGTATCTGGGCGAGGTGCCGGAGGATGTGCAGAAGGCACTGGATCTGGTTGTATTAAGCCCTGGTGTTCCTACCGATATCCCGGTGGTAAAGAGCTTTTACGCACAGGGACTTCCTGTATGGGGAGAGGTGGAGCTGGCTTATCAGGCAGGTAAGGGTGAGGTATTAGCAATCACCGGAACCAATGGAAAGACCACCACTACAGCCCTTACCGGAAAGATCATGGGAGACTATGCGGAGTCTGTATTTGTTGTAGGAAATATCGGAACTCCTTATACCTCCAAGTCCCTGGAGATGAAGGAGGAGACCATCACCGTTGCGGAGATCAGCAGCTTCCAGCTGGAGACCATTGATACTTTTGCTCCTAAGGTGAGTGCGATTCTGAATATTACTGAGGATCATCTGAACCGTCATCATACTATGGAGGAGTACATCCGCGTGAAAGAGCTGATCATTAAGAATCAGACTGCGGAAGGCACCTGTGTTCTGAACTATGAGGACGAGATCTTAAGAGAGTTTGGAAAGAATATTGTTCCTAAGGTGATTTATTTCTCCAGCGTTCGCAAACTGGATCAGGGCATTTTCCTGGATGGAGATCTCATTGTGCTTAAGACAGCTGATGAGGAGATTCCGGTTGTTCGCACAGGAGAGCTGAAGCTTTTGGGACAGCATAATTTTGAGAATGTAATGGCAGCTGTTGCCATGACTTACGCAGCAGGTGTTCCTATGGAGAGCATCAGAAAGAGCGTTTGCGAGTTTACAGCTGTTGAGCATAGAATTGAGTTTGTTGTGGAGACCAACGGAGTTGCTTATTATAACGATTCCAAGGGAACCAATCCGGATGCGGCGATCAAGGGTATTCAGGCTATGAACCGCCCAACCCTGCTGATTGGCGGCGGATATGACAAGCAGTCCAGCTATGATGAGTGGATTCAGGCATTTGACGGTAAGGTTAAGTATCTGGTGCTCATTGGACAGACCAGAGAGAAGATCCGCGATGCAGCAGAGCGTCTGGGATTCCACAATAATGTTCTCTGCGAGAATCTGGAGGAGGCTGTGAAGTTCTGTGCAGAGCATGCAGAGCCAGGCGATGCAGTGCTTCTTTCCCCTGCATGTGCAAGCTGGGGACAGTTTGATAACTATGAGCAGCGCGGCGTAATGTTCAAAGAGTACGCAAGAGCCGTGAAATAAGAGGCAGAGTTATGGAATACTGGGATATTTATGATAAGAACAAGCAGCGCACCGGACGCACCATGAAGCGCAATGATTGGTGCCCGAAGGATGATGAGTATCATCTTACGGTTCTGGTCGTGGTTTGCAGACCGGATGGGAAGTTTCTCATTACCCAGAGGGTTATGACCAAACACTGGGCTCCGGGCTGGTGGGAGGTTTCCGGCGGCGGCGTTCGTGCGGGTGAGGAGTCTTTGGAGGCTGTGATCCGCGAAGTGAAAGAGGAGACGGGACTTGATGTCTCCGGTTGTGAAAATGGATATCAGTTCACTTATCACCGGGAGAACCCGGGTGAGGGTGATAATTATTTTGTTGATGTGTATCGCTTTGTATTGGATTTTGATGAGAGCGATGTCACTCCTCAGGAAGAGGAAACTTTAGGTTTTAAGCTGGCCACCCACGAGGAGATCAAAGCCCTGGCAGATCAGGGAATCTTCCTCCACTACGCCAGCATCAAACAGGTTTTTGAAATCTACTAATACATCCCGAAAAAAAGCGGCCCCCTGCCTTCGGCAGCCCGCTTTTTTTCGTGTAAGAAAGTGTTTGATATTAAATTAGGAAAGTGTTAAGATTAATTTCGCGTAGCTTAACATGAGATTATTTATGAGGTTATAGAGCTTTATGAGTGAAAAAGTACTGAATCTGCTTATGGATTCATTTACGAAAATTCTGATACCGGGAATTAAAGTGACGATCCCTCTGACCGTCATATCCTTCTCCCTTGCTATGGTAATAGCAGTCCTCACCGCCATGGTGCAGTATGCCAACATCCAGGGCCTGAAGCAGCTGGCCCGGTTCTACATCTGGATCATCCGCGGAACCCCTGTTTTAGTACAGCTTTACATCGTCTTCTACGGTCTTCCAAGCGTAGGAATCATGCTTGATCCATTCCCCGCTGCCGTAGCCGTCTTCTCCATCAACGAAGGCGCCTACTGTGCCGAGACCATGCGTGCGGCCATCGAATCCGTACCCGTGGGACAGCTGGAAGCCGGTTACTGTGTAGGCATGTCCTGGTGGCAGATCATGCGCCGCATTGTCCTTCCCCAGGCCTTCCGCACCGCCTTCCCTCCGCTTTCCAACTCTGCCATCGCCCTGGTAAAAGACACCTCCCTGGCAGCCAACATCACCGTTGCGGAGATGTTCATGACCACCCAGAGAATCGCAGCCAGAACCTACGAGTTCCTGCCGCTGTACTGTGAGGTAGCCCTCATCTACCTCATCTTCTCCACCGTCCTCACCAAACTCCAGAGAGCCGGTGAAAAACGTCTGAACGCCCACGGCTTTAATTAAGGAGGAACTATGCTGGAAGTAAAAAACATTAAAAAATCCTTTGGAGACCTTCAGGTATTAAAAGGCGTGGATGTCCGCGTGGAAAAAGGCGACGTAGTGGCAGTCTTAGGACCAAGCGGCTCCGGCAAGACCACTCTGCTCCGCTGCATGAATTTCCTTGAAAAAGCCGACGAAGGCATTCTGAACTTTGACGGTGAGGAATATGATTTCCGCACCATCGGCCGAAAAGACATTGCAAAGATCCGCAAAAAGACCGCCTTTGTATTCCAGAACTACAACCTGTTCCGGAACAAGACCGCCCTTGAAAATGTAACAGAGGGCCTCATTGTGGCCAGAAAAATGCCGAAGGCAAAGGCAAAAGAGATCGCCATGGCCGCCCTTGAAAAAGTAGGCCTCTCCGACAGAAGCAGCCACTACCCGCACGAGCTCTCCGGCGGTCAGCAGCAGCGTGTAGCCATTGCAAGAGCCATCGCCACAAACCCGGAGATCATCTACTTTGATGAGCCAACCTCCGCCCTTGACCCGGAGCTCATAGGAGAAGTCCTCTCCGTAATGCGCCAGCTGGCCAACGAGGGAATGACCATGATGGTAGTCACCCACGAGATCAACTTTGCAAAAAATGTATCCTCCAGAGTCATCTTCATGGAGGACGGCGAGATCCTTGAGAACGCCCCATCAAAAGAATTCTTTGAAAATCCAAAGGAAGAGCGCACCAAAGCCTTTATCAAGAGCATTGCCGAGCAGCATACCATCTGATAAATTATGGGCAGCGCAGTGGAAACTTTGACTAGACAGAATATAAACCTATTGATATAATAGGGAATGCAGCCCAAAAGGCTATTGACGCATATGCGTTCGTATCATACAAGATTTTAAGGAGGCACATTATTATGATGAAAAAAGTACTGGCAACCGTATTAGCTGCTGCACTGGCAGCCGGAACCATGATCATGCCTGCTATGGCAGCGGAATCCACCGGACTTCTTGCAGAGATCCAGGAGAGAGGTAAGATCATCGTAGCTACCGAGGGCGCATGGGCTCCATGGACCTACCACGATGAGGACATGAACCTGGTTGGCTTTGACGTAGAAGTAGCTGCAGCCATCGCTGAGAAGCTTGGCGTGGAAGTAGAGTTTAAAGAGACCGAGTGGAGCGGAATCTTTGCAGGTCTTGACGCAGGACACTGGGACATCGTTGCAAACGGTGTAGAGATCACCGATGAGAGAGCTGAGAAATACGACTTCTCCGATCCATACGCTTTCACCCACACCGCACTGATCGTAAGAGACGACAACGAGGACATCACCACCTTCGCTGACCTCGAGGGCAAAAAAGTAGCAAACAGCCTGAACAGCACCTATGCACTTCTTGCAGAGGCAAACGGCGCAAACGCAATCGACGTAGAGGAGCTTGGACAGTGCCTTGAGCAGGTGATCCAGGGCCGTGTAGATGCAACCCTGAACGCAGACGTTTCCTTCTACGATTACATGAACCAGAAAGAGGATGCTCCTATCAAGGTTGTTGCACTCACCGAGGAGTGTGATAAGATCTGCATCCCTGTACGCAAAGGCGAGGAGTCCGCAGACCTCATTGCAGCCATCAACAAAGCAATCGCTGAGCTGGCTGAGGAGGGCGTTCTCACCGAGCTTTCCGTAAAATACTTCGGAAACGACATCTCCAAAGAGGTTGTAGAGTAATCTGAGATCGTTTCTCATCAGAAAATGAACCCAAAGGGCGGATACCGGAGCAATTAAGCATTGCGGATCGGTATCCGCCTTTTTATGCTTTCGCTAACCGATTGCTATTTGAGAACGAATGGGTTATGCTAAGAGGGAGTATGAACCTGAAAGGGGGAGACAGAGATTGAATTATCTGTTGGGACAGTTAAAAAAATATAAGGCGGAAAGCATTCTGGCACCGCTCTTTAAAATGCTGGAAGCACTCTTTGACCTCTTTGTGCCGCTGGTGGTGGCGGACATCATAAACACGGGCATTGCAAAGGGTGACAACACGTATATCCTGAAAAAGTGCGGCATCCTGGTGCTGCTGGCACTCATAGGCATAGCCTGCAGCTTTACGGCCCAGTTCTTTGCGGCCAGAGCTGCCACGGGCTGCGCGGCAGGACTCCGGCATGACCTGTTTGCAAAGATCCAGAGCCTTGGCTTTTCCGAGATCGACACCATAGGAACCAGCACCCTCATCACCCGCATGACCAGCGATATCAACCAGGTGCAGAACGCGGTAAATATGACTCTGCGCCTGTTCATGAGAAGCCCGTTCATCGTCTTCGGCGCCGTGATCATGGCCTTTGGCATTGACCGGAAGATCGGCCTGATCTTCCTCACTGCGCTGCCCGTGCTGGCTATCATCGTCTTCGGCGTTATGCGAACCACATCCCCGCTCTATAAAAAGGTGCAGGGAAAACTGGACGGCGTGGTGAGTGTTACCAGAGAAAATTTAACCGGTGTTCGCGTGGTGAGAGCCTTTGGAAAAGAGAAAGAAGAGACTGCGCGCTTTCAGAAAGCCAACGAAGACCTTACCGGCATGCAGCTCTACGTGGGCAAAATTTCCGCCCTTATGAACCCGCTGACCTATGTAGTCGTGAACCTTTCCATCATCGCCATCCTTCGCATGGGCGCCGTGCAGGTGAATACCGGCGTGCTCATGATGGGCGATATCATAGCCCTTGTAAACTACATGAACCAGATTCTGGTGGAGCTGATCAAGCTTGCCAATACCGTGGTGCTCATA
>JAGHUU010000258.1 GCA_018064695.1 Candidatus Blautia equi
ACATCCGCCTGCCGCATATGGTCAAGCTGCAATAGCAGCCTGATTGGTTTCAGAAACTGATAAAGATCCAGCCCCGGAACGCTATCCAGCGGACTTTCCAGTCCATAAACGCTGCATCTCTCCCTGATATATGGCGCGTCAAACTTATTCCCATTAAACTGAACCGTATGCGAAAACGCCTTTGAAAATTCTGCAAACTTCTCAAGAATCGCTTCTTCTTCCTCAGGCCCTTCCGCAAACCACTGCCTCATTACCCAACGCTCGCCATCAGGAAAAACCACACCAATCAAATATAGATTTGTAGTTTTTCTGGCCAGCCCAGTGGTCTCGATATCATAAAAAAACGGCTTGAACTCCCCCGACACCCCACAAAGCGTCCCCAGTCTGTCGACTGTTCTGATAGTGGGAAAATAGAAAGTCAGATCTTTCTCAATGATCTTCATGAAAACAATCCTCCTGTTAAGACCGGGAATCCATTACCCACCCCGGCCGTCAACTACGTATGTATATCTAATCACATATTATAATAAACATCCTCAAAAATTTATAGTGAATTTTTCCCGGAAATAGTTTATAGTAATACAATATGGTGCATAACCGCACCGCAAAGGAGAATACCATGATAGCATTTGTACGCGGCATTATATCTGAATTCACTGATTCCAGTGTTATCCTTGACACCGGTTCCATCGGTTACGAGATCAACATGCCAGCCCGCATAATAGAAGAACTCCATATAGGAGAAGAACGCAAGATCCACACCTATTTTCAGGTGCGCGAAGATGCCATGCAGCTTTACGGCTTTCTTCGAAAAGACGATCTTGAAATGTTCAAAATGCTGCTCACCGTAAACGGCGTAGGTCCAAAAGCAGCTCTCGGCATCCTGTCCGGCTCCACGGCCGACAACCTTCGCTTTGCCGTCCTTTCCGATGACATCAAAACCATCTCAAAGATCCCCGGCATCGGCAGGAAAACTGCCCAGAAGCTGATTCTTGAACTGAAAGATAAACTGAACCTGGAAGATGCCTTTGAGATGAAACTCGCTCACGAGCAGGGCGTAGTAAACGATACCACCCTGAACGTTGGCCCGCTGCGAGACGGCTACAAAGAAGCAGTAGAAGCCCTTGTAGCATTAGGCTACAGCAGCACCGACGCTATGCGCGCAGTACGCGCGGTAAAAGACATCGATCCATCTGATGTAGAGGCCATCTTAAAAGCCGCCCTGAAAAACTTTTAAAACGGAGTAAACAATGGAAAAACGAATCATCACTACAGATGTTCAGGAAGAAGACTTCCCTATAGAAGGCAGCCTTCGCCCAAGAACCCTGGATGAATACATTGGTCAGGAAAAGACCAAAAACACCCTGAAAGTATATATAGAAGCAGCCAAGCAGCGGCACGACTCCCTGGATCACTGCCTGTTCTACGGCCCTCCGGGACTTGGAAAAACCACCTTATCCGGCATCATTGCAAACGAGATGGGTGTTCACATGAAAGTTACCAGTGGTCCTGCAATAGAAAAACCGGGAGAGATGGCAGCCATCCTGAACAATCTGCAGGAGGGCGACATCCTTTTTGTGGATGAGATCCACCGCCTGAACCGCCAGGTGGAAGAGGTCCTTTACCCGGCCATGGAAGACTTTGCCATTGACATCATGATCGGAAAAGGCGCTTCCGCCCGCTCCATCCGTCTGGACCTTCCTAAATTCACTCTGGTAGGAGCTACCACCAGAGCCGGCTTATTATCCGCACCCCTTCGCGACCGTTTTGGCGTAAGGCATCATCTGGAATTCTATACCAACAAAGAACTACAGACCATCGTTCTTCGCTCTGCGGAGGTACTGGGTGTGGAGATTGATCCAAAGGGCGCCATGGAGATCGCCAGAAGATCCCGCGGAACCCCGCGTCTTGCCAACCGTCTTTTGAAGCGTGTCCGCGATTTTGCCCAGGTAAAATATGACGGCCGCATTACCTTAGAAGCCGCATCCTTTGCCCTTGACCTTCTTGAGGTAGATCAGTACGGACCAGATAAGATCGACAGAAAGATCCTCTCCACCATGATCCTGAACTTCAACGGCGGTCCTGTGGGCGTGGAGACCCTGGCAGCCGCCATTGGAGAAGACTCCGGCACACTGGAGGATGTATACGAACCATATCTGCTCCAGAACGGATTCCTGAACAGAACCCCAAGAGGCCGCACTGCATCCGCACTGGCTTACCGCCATTTAGGCTACAAGCTGCCGGAGGAAGAGAAGACAGAAGAATAAAAAAAGCTTCTGAAACCCGTAAAATTGACCTGTTTTCTCTATAAACAGCGCAAACCGAAGCTCCTTTTATTGACAGATGAACGTTCTGGTAATATTATGATAAAAGGTACGTATATGAGCAGACATATACAAAAATCGACATAAACAGACACAGGAGGTCCATATCATGGCGACCAAAAACAGTGCACGAGTGATCATCGGAGGTAAAATCATTACTCTCGGCGGTTATGAGAGCGAAGAATACTTCCAGAAAGTAGCTTCCTATATGAATAATAAAATCTCAGAGCTTGGTGAAATGCCGGGTTATTCCAGACAGCCTAACGATATGAAGAACCTGCTGCTGAGCCTGAATATCACTGACGATTACTTTAAAACAAGAAAACTGGCAGAGACCTACGAAGAGGACCTTCACCAGAAGGACAAGGAAATGTATGACCTGAAGCATGAGCTGGTATCCCTTCGCATGCAGGTAGAGGAAGCACGCCGCGCACTGCAGGAAGCAGAGCAGAGAAGAAACGGATCTGACAGAAGAAACGGCGAGCGCAGATAAGTACAGATAAACATGCTGAAAGCTTAAGGAAATCTCGCTGCGAGGCGGGATTTTCTTTTGTCATAGGGCATTCATTTTTCTGTTTTTTTAGAAAGCTTTTAAATTTTTAGAAAACATTCACAGAATATTCAACAGGAGGCATTATGGTTAGGAGAGAAGAAATTGAGCTTCTTGCACCTGCCGGATCCTTTGAAGGATTTCAGGCGGTATTAGGTGCCGGTGCGGATGCCGTATATATGGGTGGAACCGCCTTTGGCGCCAGAGCATATGCCAAAAACTTTGGAGAAGAAGAACTCCTTCGTGCCATCGATCTGGCACATCTTCATAACAGAAAACTATATCTCACCGTAAATACACTCCTGAAAAATCAGGAACTGGAGGAGCAGTTATATAACTATATTCTTCCATATTATAGAGAAGGCTTAGATGCAGTTCTGGTACAGGATCTCGGCGTTATGCGCTTTTTAAAGAGAAACTTCCCTGATCTGCCGCTGCATGCCAGCACCCAGATGACAGTCACAGGTCCTGAGGGAATGAAATTCCTGGAAAAAGAAGGCCTGACCCGGGTTGTTGGTGCCAGAGAATTAAGCCTCAGGGAACTCCGTGCCATGCATGAGAGCAGCCCACTTGAGATAGAAGCCTTTATTCACGGTGCGCTTTGCTACAGCTATTCCGGCCAGTGCCTCATGAGCAGTATCTTTGGCGGCCGAAGCGGAAACCGCGGCCGATGCGCCCAGCCATGCCGCCTTTCCTACCAGACAGCCAGGGAAGATCAGAAATTTAAGGGAAAAAGTGATCTTTGCCCGTTAAGCCTTAAGGACATGTGTACCATAGATTATCTGCCGGAGCTTTTAGATGCCGGTGTTATGTCACTTAAAATAGAAGGGCGCATGAAGCAGCCGCAATACGCTGCCGGTGTTACCGGAATGTACAGAAAATATCTGGATCTTTTATTTGAAAAAGGACCGGAGAATTACCGCGTGGAGGAAAAAGACCGCCGCACACTCATCGACCTCTTTAATAGAGGCGGCTCCTGCGACGGCTATCTGAAACAGCACAACGGCCCATCCATGATGGCTTTTTCCAACGAGAAAAAAACAGGCGATATAGATGTTACTCTTTTAAAATGCAGAAAAAACATCCGCGGAAAACTGATGCTTTATCCGGGTTCACCTGCTTATCTTACCGTATACGATGATCAGCATTCAGCCACTGTATCCGGTGCTGAGGTGCAGACAGCCACAGGAAAACCTATGGAGGAGTCCAGAATCCG
>JAGHUU010000141.1 GCA_018064695.1 Candidatus Blautia equi
GCATATTTGAAGTTTTGCTGCGCAAAAATGCCTGCTCACCCCTGAATCACTTTCTCCGGTCACCTAATCAGCAGGTGATTAGGTGCCGTGTGAACTGTAACCTGAAATTCCCTGTTTTAAGGCTTAAAACGGCAGATTTTCAACTGTGTATTCTTTTCCTTCATAAATATAAACTCTGGGAACACGCTTGCTGATCTCGCAGGCAAACTCGTAGGAGAAGCGACCGCTCAGATCTCCCAGATACTCGATGCTGATAAATTCATCGCCGTCAGCTCCGATCAGTGTTACCGCATCCCCTCTTTTCACATCCGGGATATCCGTAACATCCACCATAAACTGATCCATACATACGCGCCCCAGAATAGGTGCTTTCTTACCGTGGATCAGCACATAGCCTTTATTAGAAAGGCCGCGGGAATAGCCGTCCGCGTATCCTACCGGAATGGTTGCTACTCTTCTGGTCTCCTCTGTCACATATTTAGCTCCGTAGCTGATGCCGCAGCCTGCAGGTACATCCTTCACATAAGTGACTCTGCTCTTAAGCTCCATGGCAGGCTTCAGCGGAAGCAGTTCGCGCTCTACCTCATCAGATGGATAGATACCGTAAATAGTAATACCTGCACGCACCATATGATGCTGTGCCTCCGGAACTCTCATGATACCTGCACTGTTTGCGCAGTGAAGGACCGGAACATGAATTCCGTTTTCAGAGAGCAGTTTTTCAAAGGCATCGTATCTTCCAAGCTGCACATATGCAGGTGCAACATCATACTCATCGGCTCTTGCAAAGTGTGTGAACATTCCTTCGATCTCAAGATTTGGAAGCTCACTGATGGCTTTGATAGCCGGAACACTCTCAGCATTGTCTGCAAAGCCGATTCTTGTCATTCCGGTATCCAGTGCCAGATGCACTTTGGCTTTCATTCCCATAGCAACCGCTGCATCGGATAATTCCTTTGCCATGGAGTATTCGGATACCGCCATTCTCACATCCTGACGGATCATGTTCTCATAGGCATCCTCAAGCACAAGGCCAAGGATCAGGATCGGCTTTTTCATACCGATCTTTCTTAAATGATCAGCCTCATCTGCAGTGGCAACGGCAAAGCCCCATACATACTCATAAGGCTCCACCATACGTGCGATAGCCTCAGCTCCGTGTCCGTAACCGTCGGCTTTGATTACAGCCACAAGCTTTACGCCCGGCTTAAGTTTTTTATGCATTTCCTCAAAATTATATGCAATGGCATCCAGAGATACCAGTGCTTTCACGCGATCGTAGATCATCTTCTGTCCCCTCTCTTTTCCGTCATTTTAAGCACAGCAGGTATATAGCGAATCAGATCAGAAGCCTTTACGCCTCTGGTTCCGAGTTCATTTCTGGCCATATCTCCTGCTTTTCCGTGAAGATATACACCGAGAGCAGCAAGCTCTGCGGTATTTATTTCTATTCCCTGTCTGGAGAAGCCTGCTGCTAATGCACCCAGAATACCGGACAGGACATCTCCGCTGCCGGCTGTTGCCATAGCTTCATTTCCGCTCAGGTTATAGTAAACTTTTCCATCCGGGGATGCCACCACTGTGCAGGCATCCTTTAATACCACAATTGCGCCTGTCTGCGCAGCGTATTCCAGAGCATGTGCCGCCGGGTCCGTCTTCAGTTCCGCAATGGATTTTCCGGTGAGTCTGCTCATCTCTCCCATATGCGGTGTCAGGATCACATTGGAGGACAGATAATTGAGCAGCAGCGGGTTTTCCGCCAGAAGATTCAAACCATCCGCATCCAGCACCACCGGAATCTGTCTTTCAAAAGCCTTAAATAAAAAGGTTCCTGTCTTTGCAATGTTCTTAGCCGCTGTGCTGAGACCTGGTCCAATGACCAATGCATCACACCATTCAAAGGCCTTTTTATAATCTGTTTCATGGTCACCTGTGGAAAGAATAGCCTCCGGAAGCAGAGTTTGCAGCGCAATGGCATTATCTTTCACAGTCTGGACCTTTACCATACCGGCGCCGGAAGCAAGAACTGCGGAGGCACTGAAATATGCTGCGCCGGCCATGCCTTCACTGCCGCCAACCACAAGCACCTTTCCAAAGGTACCTTTATTTCCATCCGGTGTGCGTTCCGGAATCCTTGTCAGGTCCGCATCCTGAATGGCGAAAGAGGTTCCTTCCTCCGGTTCCCCGTAAATGCCAACATCCGCCACATGGATCTGGCCGGCATAGCTTCTGCCCGGATATAAGCAAAGCCCTGCCTTTCTGTATCCGTATGTGACGGTCAGATCTGCATGGAATGCAGTGCCAAGAATTTTCCCTGTAGTTCCGTCAATACCAGATGGAATGTCCACAGCCACCTTCCAGCCGGTGGCTGCGTTCATCTCTGAAAGGATCTCCGCATAGGAACCTGTCACTTCACGGGAAAGACCTACGCCAAAGACGGCATCCACAATTGTAGTATAATCCATATAATCCCCGGGTGTCACGCATGGCACTCCGTAGGACTGTGCGATAAAGATCTGCTTTTTCAGATCCTCTGTATAATGATCCGGATTACCTGTGAGGGTGTACTCAGCGCTAAATCCATGGAGATGCAGGATTCGCGTGATTGCCACACCGTCTCCGCCGTTGTTTCCGCCGCCGCAGATCACAAGGATCCTCTTGGCGGCTGCTGGATTCTTTTCATAATACTGTTCCATGATCCGGACAGTCTCAAGAGCTGCACGTTCCATAAGCAGCATGCCCGGCATGCCATGCCCCTCTATGGTTGCCAGATCCAGTTGTTTCATTTCGGAAGCAGTGACGATTCGTTTCATAGGTACCTCCTCCGTTTCTGTAAAAGAGAAAAGGCTGTTTCCCGGATAATATATCAGAGATCACAGCCTGTGTTCACAACTCATATGCATCGGAACATATTATTCCTCTTCATGTTTCTTTCGATACTCGCTAAGATTATAGGAAAGTGTCATGAGACTCTCAGAGAGGTGAACGTTCTCCACGATCACATCTTCAGGAGCATCAAGATCAATATGCGCAAAATTCCAAATAGCCTTAATACCATTGGCGATCAGAACATCAGCCATCTCTTTGGCCTTGTTCTTAGGTAAGGTAAGAATAGCAATCTCCACGGTGTTGTTCTTAAGAAACTCCGGGAGACTCTGTACCATCTGGATCTCAATTCCGCGGACGGAAATGCCCTCCAGTACAGGGTTGATATCAAAGATACCGGTAAGCTTAAAACCACGTTTTTCAAAATCACCGTAGTTGGCCAGGGCCTGTCCAAGGTTACCTGCACCGAGAATGATCATTGGATGCATGGAATCCACACCCAGGATCTTTCCTATTTCTGTATGAAGATATCTGACATTATATCCATATCCCTGCTGACCAAATCCGCCGAAATTGTTTAAGTCCTGACGGATCTGAGACGCGGTTACACGCATTTTCTTACTGAGCTCATTGGAAGATATACGCTCTACATTCTCTTCGAGCAGTTCTCCGAGATAACGATAATATCTTGGAAGTCGTTTGATGACTGCCTTTGAAATATCCTTTTCCTCCACTTTATTATCCTCCTTTTTAACACTTCTTCATATTATATCGAAATGATAATTTCATGTCAATCATTCTGACCTGCGAAAATATCGAAAATTATACATTTTTTGTTCAATAACAGGGATTATTCTTTACAAAATCCTATTATCCGTTATAATTATCGGGAAGTATGCAGTAAATTGTACAAACAGGAGGTAATCTATGATCCTTTCATGCCAGAATATCTGTAAATCATTCGGAGAAAAAGTAATTCTGCATGACGCTTCCTTTCATATAGAAGAACGTGAAAAAGCAGCTCTCATTGGAAACAACGGTGCGGGAAAGACCACTCTCCTTCGCATCATCATGCAGGAGGAATCCTGCGATTCCGGAACTGTTGTCATTGCAAAGGATAAAAACATCGGATACCTGGCTCAGTATCAGGATATCCATGGACATCATACAATATACGAAGAGCTTCTGACCACCAAACAGCATATCCTGGATATGGAGGAGCGCATGCGCGCCCTTGAGGTGGAAATGAAGCATGTCACCGGTGAAGCACTGGAAAATCTTATGAACACCTACACCCGTCTCACCCACAACTTTGAGCTTGAGAACGGATACGCATATAAAAGCGAGCTGGTGGGAGTCCTTAAGGGACTTGGCTTCGAGGAGTCTGATTTTACCAAGCAGATCGAGACCTGCTCCGGCGGTCAGAAGACCCGTGTTGCCCTTGGCAAGCTCCTTCTCTCCAAGCCGGATATCCTGCTTCTGGATGAGCCTACCAACCACCTGGATATGTCCAGCATTGCATGGCTTGAGACCTATCTTCTGAACTACCCGGGTGCTGTATTTATTGTATCCCACGACCGCTATTTCCTGGACAAGGTGGTAACAAAGGTGGTGGAGATCGAGGCCGGCGAAATGACCATGCTCAGCGGCAACTACTCTGCTTTTGCCGTAAAAAAGGCCATAATTCGCGATGCCCAGTACAAGGCATATCTCAATCAGCAGAAAGAGATCAGGCATCAGGAAGCCGTCATTGCAAAGCTCCGCTCCTTCAACCGTGAAAAATCCATCCGCCGTGCAGAGAGCCGCACCAAAATGCTGGATAAGATCGACCGTCTTGAAAAGCCTGTAGAGTCGCAGACCCAGATGCGTCTTACACTGGAGCCGCGTGAGGTCAGCGGAAACGACGTTCTGCACGTGGAAAACCTGGCCAAGGCATTCCCGGGGCAGAAGCTT